>NZ_CAXLMO010000104.1:0-4340 GCF_964187635.1 Candidatus Seribacter sulfatis
AGGGAAGTCATTTCTCCTTTATGATGCTTGGCAAAAAGAATGGTTGTTAATGAGGTTAAAAGAATGAGTAGTGAATATTTTTTCATATTTTCAAGGATTTATTATTTTTTATCTGTCTAAAATTAAGCGTATTATTTTTTCTTCTTTTTTGGCTTGCGACGGGATTCAGCATGTTCTTCGGGTGTCATCCATGGACCGGGTGTAAATGTAATATCTGCCTTGGTGGGTAATTTGACTCTGTTGGTCCGATCGCCATAATCGTCCAGTTTTTCATTAAGTTCATCCTCCGTTACTGGATAGGTAGGTACACCGGATGCGGGAACTTTTTCTCCGGCGATCCAGGCAATGGTGTTGAGGACGAGCTGGCGGTAGCCATCAATTGCCCAGTTCCGGTGGTGGTGGCCACCGGTGAAACCTGCTCCCCGTCCCCCAGTTGGACGGCTAATTCCCCAGAGGAGGGATTGTTTTTTCCCTTTGGCTAAGTATGCGGCACGGGTCCAAATATTGTTGATATGATGAAGGTTTTTTTCGTTGGGGGTGGCGGCACCTAGATTGAGGGAATCAGGATGGAGTTCGATGTTGAAGTAAAATTCATCCACCGCTTCAATGGGGCCAACTCCGCGGGCAGTTTCATGTCCTTTTTTCGGTTTGATATTTGCCCGCCAGAATGGATTGACGGAGATGCCGTTTTTGAAAAAGCCTCCGATCCAGGGGAGGTAGTATTGTTCGCCCTGCTCCACGCTTGGGTGAACTGCATAGTGCATGAACAAAACGCCAGTTTTTTTCTCTTTGACCAACTGGTCCATCTTTTCCCATCCGCTACCGATCACTTTCGTACCATCCGCATAGATCACGATGGCATCCGCATCATCAAGAATGGATTCATCCTCGGGCCATCCAGGGTGTACCGTTGCCTTTAGGTCTACTTTGTCCTGGGCATTGATATGCTTGGCCAGTAAATGGGAACCTGCCTGAAATTCATGATCTCCAGATGCATGGCTTCTTGCACCATAAAGGAAAACAACCTTGGCTGCATCAAGCGTGCCTAGGAACATTATGTTGAACAGAAAAAGAGCAGGAATGGATAGTTTCATAATTTAGTAAATGGTTTAGCAGAGGATAACTTTAATAGCCTAGGACAGCAAATCAGCTAGTAAAGAAAAAATCCGCTTGTTTTTAAACAAACAAATTACAACAATCACATTTCTAAATTAGGTTTAATCTCAATCCATCCAATCCTTTCCAATGAATAATCGATTCTCTTTTTCAGTCCTTCTGTTCTTCTTTGTTTTCTCTTTTTGTACCAGTAAAGCGAGAAAACCTAATGTAATTTTTATTCTGGCAGATGATCTTGGATACAACGAACTGGGAAGTTACGGACAGAAAAAAATAAGGACTCCCCATCTTGATCAATTGGCCAAGGAAGGAATGCGCTTTACCCGGAATTATTCGGGAAATGCAGTTTGCGCACCTTCCCGTTGTGTCTTGATGACTGGTAAGCATCCCGGTCATGCCTTCATTCGAAATAATGGAGAAATTAAGCCGGAGGGACAGCGACCGATTCCATTAAATGAATTGACCATGGCGGAGGTTTTTAAAAAGGAGGGATATACGACCGGTGCCTTTGGGAAATGGGGACTGGGCAGTCCAGGTACAGAGGGTGATCCAATGAATCAGGGTTTTGACCGATTTTTTGGATACAACTGCCAACGCCATGCCCACAGTTATTATCCAGATTATTTATGGAGTGATCGGGAGCGGGTACCGTTACAAAATAACCCGCCAGTTCCTGGGCATGCATCCCTTGCAAAAGGAGCTGACCCACAGGACCCGAAGAGTTATGAAATTTTCAAAGGGGAGGATTTTTCATCCGACCGAATAAATGAACAGGCTTTGAAGTTCATAAAGAAGAATAAAGACAAGCCCTTCTTTCTTTATTATCCGACGCTTATTCCCCATGTGGCCCTGCATGTACCCGATGAGGAATTAAAACCTTATCTCAAGTTAAAGTGGAATGACCCTCCCTTTACGCGCTCTCAGGGATATGGATACACCCCCCATTTTACTCCCCGTGCGGCATATGCGGCTATGATTACTCGAATGGATCGATATATTGGTAATGTGGTAAAATTAATTGACCAACTTGGCCTGACCAATGATACGATCGTTATTTTTACTTCGGATAATGGAACCACCCATTTGAAACTGGAAGTTGATTACGACTTTTTTAACAGCGTGGGGAAATTACGCGGTCTGAAGGGTTCTCTTTATGAAGGGGGGATTCGCGTGCCTCTGATTGCGAAATGGCCAGGCAGGGTTCAATCCGGTTCAGTATCGGATCAAAGGACGGGTTTTGAGGATTGGATGATTACCCTACATGATTTAATTGATGCAAGAACTCCGCTTGTTGCAAAGCATGACGGGTATAGTTTGGCCCCCAGTCTTCTCGGAAAAGCTACCTCTAAACGCCCTCCCTTGTACCGTGAGTTTTCCGGCTACGGTGGACAGCAAGCAGTATGGATGGGGAAGTGGAAGGGGATTCGTCAGAAAATGATTCGTAAGGGAAATAATCATGATCCATTGAAGATCGAATTATTTGATCTGTCCACGGATGAATCCGAATCCGATGACTTGGCCACAAAGCACCTGGATGTGGTTAATAAAATCAAGGATATTATGGAGAAGGAGCATACTCCCTCCCAATATTTTCCAATCAAGGTGATTGACTAAAGCTTTTCGGATCAGCTCTTCTTCTTCTTTTCCTTTTTTGGTTCTCTAGGGGTTCTAGGTGCTTTAGTGAGAGGGCGGTCATCAACCGGTACTTTGTAAAGTTTACGAAGTCGGTTGAGTTCATCCTTAAGTTCTTTGGTCAGGGCAGCATATTGAGGCTTTCCATAGACCGAATTTAATTCGTTTGGATCCTTTTCCAAATCATACAGTTCCCAACCATCAAGCTTGTAAAAATAAATTAATTTATGAGTTTCGGTGCGAACACCATAGTGTCGTCTGACACTGTGTGCGCCGGGGAATTCATAGTATTGATAGTAGAGGGATTTTCTCCAGTTTTTGGGCTTTTTCCCTTTAAGCAATGGAACGATGGATTGACCCTGCATTTCCTTGGGTGATTTGACCTTGCATATATCGAGAAAAGTCTGTGCGTAGTCCAAATTCTGCACAAGGTCCTTATTTTTACTTCCCGCTTTTGTGACTCCTGGCCAACGGACAATTAGGGGGGTGCGGAAGGACTCCTCGTACATCCAACGCTTATCGTACCATCCATGCTCGCCAAGGTACCAACCCTGATCGGATGAATAGATGACCACGGTATTTTCAGCCAGTCCAGATTTATCCAGATAGTCAAGTAAGCGACCAATGTTTTCGTCCACGGAGTCAATGCAGCGAAGATAATCCTTCACATATCTCTGGTATTTCCATTTAAAGAGTTCATCACCTTGTAAATTGGATTCCCCAAAAGCTTTGTTTTTTGGGCCGTAGGCAGCGTCCCACTTCGCTTTCTGTTCGGGGGTGAGATTACCAGGAGTTCTGATTTTTAGGTCGTTAGTGGAAAGGTGACGGTCAATAGTCATTGCCTGTGTGGTCGCCGGTTCGAGTCTGTTTTTATAATTATCTCGAAGGGTCTCGGGTTCTGGAATATCCATGCCGTCATACTTGGTTAGGTATTTTGGGCCTGGTTGCCAATTCCGGTGAGGGGCTTTGTGCTGACTCATTAGAATAAATGGTTTGTTTGGATCTCTTTTATTCTTCAGCCAGTCCAAGCTGACATCGGTAATTACATCTGTAGTGTAACCGGTGATTTTCTTTACTCCATCTGGAGTGTTCATGGGCGGATTATAGTATGGCCCTTGCCCCTGTAAAACCTGCCAGAAGTCAAAGCCGGTAGGATCGCTCTTCAGATGCCATTTTCCAACCATTGCGGTCTGATACCCTTTTTTCTGGAGCAGTTTCGGGAAAGTTTGCTGTTCTCCGTCAAAGCGTTGTCCATTGGTTAACTGGCCGTTTAAGTGACTGTGTTTTCCGGTGAGAATTACGGCACGACTTGGTGCACAAATCGAGTTGGTTACAAAGGCACGATCAAAGAGCATACCTTCTTTGGCAAGTCGATCAATATTGGGCGTTTGGTTCCGATTTGAACCGTAGGCTGAGATTGCCTGGTATGCATGGTCATCGGTAAAAATAAACAATATATTGAGAGGCTTGCCTTCACAAACCTGACCAATGACCAATGAAATAAGGAAAAATGTATGGATCAATTTATTCATGAATCTAGGAAGGATCTGAGAATTTAAGTTGGCAACTGGAAAATGTGTCTTTTGATGAAA
>NZ_CAXLMO010000105.1:0-27501 GCF_964187635.1 Candidatus Seribacter sulfatis
AAATTTCCTGTTGCTTCATTAACCTTATTCGGGCGTAATTGCACGGCTCAAATGAATCGATCAATTGAAATTTTGAAAATATTGCGTAATGGAATGCAGACTATGGTTTCTGGCGAACCAACTATGCAAATTAGTTATACCCGAATATTCAATTTTTCGGAGAGACGGGTATCTTTAAGGATGGAGCTTTCTGGAGAAGATGCTGTTCCAGTACCTATGGGGCGGGTGGATGTGGTCGAAATGTCCTCGAACAACGGTCAGTCAAGTTGTAATTGCACTTTAACTGAACTGCAAACGGGGCAACAGCAAAGACTTGTCTTGCGACTCAAGGATGCAGGGCAAAGGGAGAAAGAATGCGAGAAGGTATTTAATTTCTTTCGTTCCATATTATCTATTTCTGAAAAAAAACCATTGGACGGAGGATTTTCTTCGACTCGTGGAGCACACGGAAATACTAGCGAGTAAAGAGCTGCTCGGCCTTGATTCGGGTAACCGGACCAATTTTTTCTAATTCAGATAAGTCAATTTTGGAAGAATCTCCTACAATGGAGAGTAATTTTGCTTTTGGTTGGATTGAATTTTTATAAAATTCGCTCAGCGTTTCAATCGAGGATTTGCTCATTCGTTCAAAGCGGTCTTTCCTTGGGTCTCCTTTGAGTCCGAGAGCATTCACATCGTACACATAACCGGCCGTGCTCCGATAGGGGATTGGGTTGGTACGGTAAGAGCTAAGGATAGAGGAATGGGCGGATTCCCATCTTGTTTGGTTAATAGGCATATTTTCTAACAACTCCATAAAGGCAAGAACTGCCTCAATTGTTTTATCCGCCTGGCACCCAATAGAGCCCACGAGTATGTTTTCTTCATCGGGACGGGACGGTGTGAAGAAATGTGCCCATGCAGAGTAGGCAAGGGCGCGGGCTTCTCGAAGTTCCTGGAAAACTAGTCCCGCCATTCCACCGCCAAAATATTCATTAAATAACTGAGAGGCTGCGATCTTTTCTTCCTCATATGTCCCGACAGAAAACTCAAGGCGGACTTGTGCTTGGGCCATTTCTTTTTCGAAAAAATAAATTTGATTTTGTTTGGCATTTATTGATCGCAGTTTTTCAAGAGGCTTACTTGAAAGAAATTTTTCCTGTTCTCCGCTAAATCCGTTACTAATTAAATTGATTACCTCTTCCGGGGATTGTGGTCCGTAGTACAGGACAGTTCTTTCTGCCTGAAGAACATCTTGAAGCATCGCACTGAGACTTTGAACGCTGGAAGCATTTAAATCAGAATCACTCGGGCGTTCGAGGTATCGTGAGCGATTGCCGTAGCGATGAAAGTGAGCAAGGGCGTTGCTAATTGCTCGGGGGTCTTTTTGTTCATCATCTCGTTCAGAGAGGATGATATTTCTAGTTTCTTCCCATGTTTCGTCGGATATATTTGGTTTTTCAACCAAATCACGGGCAAGTTTAAGCGAGGCTGCAAAGTTCTCATCAAGGCCTGTAAGAATAAGAGAACTCAAGCGTTCGCGAACCGCAAATGCGAAGTCAGTGCCCAATTTATACCATTCAATTTTTAAATCCTTAGAAGAAATGCCATCTGCACCCGAACGATCCAGCATTCTTTTGGCGTAGGGGAGCATAGAGTTATGCCTGGAACCGCTCTCCATCCTCATTTCTAGAGTAAATAGATCGTTGAGGGGATTATTTACATGGATTAGCTTGAGTCCTGGCGAAATTTCCATAGTAATAAAATTTTTACCTTCCTCAATAAATTTGGGATCGAATGGATCGAAAGGTAGTTCACTAACATTTTTCATGAAAGTGGATTCCTTATCAGGGTCGATAACAAGGGGGTCGATCTTAGGTTTTTCTATGCTAGGTAACTTATGCTGTGCATCGATTCGATATCCGGCCACATAATTTTCACCAAAATACTGATTAGCAACGCGAACTACATCTTCTTTTGTTAATTTTTCCAGTTTTTCAATTTCACTGTTCGATGTCTTCCAGTCTACAAATGATAAATAGGTATCCCTCATCAATTCGACCCGTTTTGCATTATTTTCACGATCTTCTTTTTGTTGTTTCTTGAAATCGTTAATGACGGCGGGGATTACCCAGTCGTCAAAATCTCCTACTTTTACCCGGTTAATTTGAGCGAGGATAAGTTCTTCAACTTCTTCTAGGCTTTGCCCCTCCTTCGGGATTCCATAAAAGGAATGCACACCATGGTCATTGTAGTTTTGCGGGTAGCAACCTGCTGAACGAACTAACTGCTTTTCAACGAGATCCAAGTTGATAAGCCCGGCGACCGAATTATCAATAATCATATCCATTAAACGAATTGCATGATAATCTGGGTGAAATCTGGGTGTGGTTCTGAAGGCGAGTATTACTTGTTCTTCACCCAGGTATTGAACTTGAACAAATTCCCTTCCTGAGAGTGGTTTTTCTTCCCATTTTGGTTCCGACCTAAGAGGGGATTCTGATTTCCATGATGAAAAGTGTTCTTCGATAATTTGGATGGTTTCATCCGGGTCGATATCGCCTGAGATACATATCGCCATGTTCTCCGGCACATAATGTTTCGAGTAAAATTCTTCTATTGCTCGAATCGAAGGGTTCTTTAAGTGCTCAATTGAACCAAGTGTGGGTTGTTGTCCATAGGGGTGAACTTTAAATAAGAGCGCGTTTACTTCACGATTAAGAAGGCGATCTTTATTGTCGATCGAACGATTTTTCTCTTCATAAACAGTTTCAAGCTCAGTGTGGAAAAGTCTAAAGACCGGGTTGGCAAAGCGTTCACTTTCAATTTTTGCCCAGTGAATCAATCGATTGGCAGGCAGGTCGACTTTGTAGACCGTCTCTTCATGCCAAGTGTGGGCATTGATACCCTTTCCTCCCATGTTGCCATACACACGGTCCATTTCGTTGGGAACTGCAAAAGTGGAGGCTTCAATTGAGAGTTTGTTAATTTGGTTGTAAATTTCCTGCCTTTTGGATGCGTTCTCTTCTTTCGACCGTAACTCGAAGAGTTTTGAAATCTCATCTAACAATGGTTTTTCTTTTGCATAATCAATTGTGCCAAAAGATTGAGTGCCCTTAAAAAGAAGATGTTCAAGGTAATGAGCGAGTCCAGTATTGGTCTCGGGGTCATGCTTACTGCCCGCTCGAGTAATTATCTCGGCATAAAAACGAGGCGTCTCATGGTTTGGGCTTAGGTATACGGTTAAACCGTTTTTAAGGGTGTGTGTGATGACTTGCATAGAGGATGACGATTGAGAGGCATTTAAATCGGAGGACGGTTCGGGTTTTGGGGGGGAGCAGGAAAATAAAACCAAAACAGGAAGCAAAGTTAAAATCCATTGTGGTAGACTAGAATGTGGGGCATGCATTTTCTGTTTGGGTTGATTTATGAAGAAATAATAGTTTCTTAGTGGATAAATGAAATTTTACAAATAAACGAACATGAAAGTGTACCAATATGAAAAATGTGAAAGTTGTCGAAAGGCAGCTCGCTGGTTAAAGGAAAGAAATATTGAATTTACATCCTTACCCATACGGGAGAAAACTCCTACTCAACAGGAAATTCTACAAATGATTCAAGCCCATGCGGGGGAATTGAAGAAATTGTTTAACACTTCGAGTAAAGATTATCGCGACCCGGAGGTGAAAGATAAGATCCCTGACCTCACTCAGGAAGAAATTATTTCTCTTTTGCGTGGACGGGGAAACTTAATTAAAAGGCCTTTTGTAGTGGGCGAAGGGATCGCATTGCAAGGGTTTAAGCCTGACTTATGGAAGGAAGCTTTTGGACTTTCATAATGATTGAGTTTCAATTGGGATTGAGGAGTTCGATGTTTTTGTTATAAGATTAACTTCCTATGGAATTTAGTCATTTAGAAAATTGGATCGATCAAATCAATTCTGGAAATCTTGAGCAGGTGGTGGGCTTGTATTCCCAGGATGCTCTATTGTTTGCAACATTTGATGAAAAACCATTGAACACACCTGCGTTAATCCGCGGATATTTCGACAGTTTTTTGGCAAGGGATGGAGCGGGTGTGGAATTGGATTCTGCTTCAGTTTGCCATTCAGAATTGGGAGAGAATCATTATTCCACTACTGGGCTTTACACATTTTTTTTTAATGAAGGTGATCAACACGTTCGACAAAAAGCTCGATTTACTTTTATCTTTAAACGGCAAAAGACGGGTTCAATAATACACCACCATTCATCGGTCATCCCTGCCTGAAAATACAATACTTACAGAAAAATCTTAAACTTTTATTATGTTAGAACCACAAAAAACTCTAGACACTTACTACCTGGAAGCTCGTAGAGATTTACTCGAGGTGGCTGCCCTGTTGGATCGATATGATCGTTCGGTTGAGAAGCAAGGTCAAAAAGCGGAGGATGAATCCCGGTTAAACTCTTTGCTTGAGGCGATGTCTTTACTTTCTGGCGGAGATCATCCAGAAGCGAATCGAACGGAGCAATTACTCAACCATTTTGCCAAGGTTTCCTAACTAATTTTTGTCATGCAAATTATTCAACCACATTATCATGCCATAGCTCGAACCGCTCAGGATTACGAGCGAATGGCAATGTCAGGAGTCGTTGCAGTGTGTGAACCTGCCTTTTGGGCTGGTTTTGACCGTCGTTACCCCGAGACTTTTATCGATTATTTTGCACAAATTTCTGAGTTTGAACCGACCCGGGCCGCTGAATTTGGTATTCGCCATTATTGTTGGGTGGCGGTTAACCCAAAGGAAGCAGAGAATACTGAGCTTACCCAGGAGGTACTTCGCCATATGCCGGAGTTTTTGAAAAAACCAACCTGTTTAGGAGTAGGGGAGACTGGCCTTCATAAATCAACTCAAAATGAAATTGATTCGTTACAGGCACATGTGGAAATTGCCATGAAGCACGATCAGCTTGTTTTGATTCATACACCTCATTTGTCCGACAAAGCACACGGTACCAAAACTGTGTTAGAGGTTTTAGCTGGTATGGATGTTAATCCGGATAAGATATGGATTGATCATGTGGAAGAACAGACCATAGAATCGGTGTTAGATGCCGGTTATTGGGCAGGGATGACTCTTTATCCGGTGACTAAATGCAGTCCCCGCAGATCCGTTGATATCTTAGAAAAATATTCGACTGAACGATTGTTGGTAAATTCTTCTGCGGATTGGGGTCCGAGTGATCCTTTTACATTGCAGGAATCGATTGTGGAATTTCGCAGAAGAGGGCACAGCTTGCAGGAAGCGGTGGAGATTTATCACAATAATCCATGCCGTTTCCTTGGACAGAATCCCAAGTGGGATATTAAGCCAATCACGATCCGCGAAGAGTAGGTCGATGCCGCTCCAATTGTACGATACCATGACCCGGGAAGTCCGGGAGGTTTTTCCTATGGATGAAAATTCGGTTCGTTTTTACGCTTGTGGGCCTACCGTTTACGGGCCGGCACATATTGGGAACTTTAGAACTTTTGTGATGCAGGATGTTTTTCGAAGGGTGCTTGAAACTTCAGGTCATAAAACTTTGCATGTTCGAAATCTTACTGATGTTGATGACAAGACAATTCGTCAATCACAAGAGCAAGGGGTGAAGCTTGAGGATTTTACAGACAAATGGACGGTCAGATTTCATCGGGATTGTGAATTTCTCAATTTACTTACTCCTCACGCTGAGCCCTCAGCAGTCGAGCATATTCCCGAACAAATTTCCTTAATTGAAAGATTGATCGAAGGAGGGAACGCATACCGAGCAAACGATGGTTCAGTTTATTTCAAAGTGGATGCTTTTCCCGAATATGGACGTCTTTCTCGATTGGCAGAACGGGAAATTACCACATCGACAACCGATCGTGAAACTTCAGATGAGTACGAACGCGAAACAGCTGCAGATTTCGTACTATGGAAAGTTCGTCGACCGGAGGATGGGGAAAATTTTTGGGATTCTCCTTGGGGACAAGGCCGTCCAGGTTGGCATATCGAATGTAGTGCCATGAGCATGAAGGTTCTCGGAGATTCTTTCGACCTCCATTCTGGTGGCGTCGACTTGATTTTTCCTCACCACGAGAACGAGATAGCTCAAAGCGAATGTGCTACTGGTAAGACCTTTGCCCGACATTGGTTTCATATTGCTCACTTGATGGTTGAGGGAAAGAAAATGAGCAAATCTCTGGGGAATTTGCATACTTTGGAAGATCTTTTCGAGCAGGGTTATTCCGCTCAGGAAGTAAGATATGTATTATTGTCTGGAAGTTATCGTCAGCCCCTGAACTTTACTTTTGATTCGATGAAAGCATCCCGGAAAGCGATGTCAAAATTGAGAGATTTCGCTACCAAATTTAATTTCATTCCAACAACAGGAAACACCTTGGAAACTGAATTTGGCCCTTTTCAACCTGTTCAGGAGGCCTTGTTGTCAGATTTAAGCACTCCCGAGGCACTTGGCAGGTGTTTCAGTTTGGTCAGGGAATTAAGCGAAGCTTATGAGAGAGGTGAATATGAAGGTCAGCAAGATGCTGTGAGTGAAGTTTGTAGAGGATTTCAGGCAACCTGTGACGCCTTCGGCCTTGTGGTTGAGCCTAAGAAGGTGGATCTAGTGGAAATTCCTGCTGATATAGAAAATCTGGCTCAAAAGCGTTGGAATGCCAAACTTTCAAAAGATTGGGCCATGGCTGATCAATTGAGAAACGAACTTCTTGAACTTGGCTGGGTAGTTAAGGATGGAAAAGAAAAGTTCGAGCTCACAAGGTCAGCCGAATAAGTTTCTTCTCCTGATTTAAAGCTGCCTTAGCTTGGTTTTTTTCATTGCTTAGTTTGCGAATGAGTTAAGGCCTGTAATAAAGCTTTTACTCTTAATGCAGGTCCTGTCTTGCCAATCAAATAGAGTATTAAATAATATAATCTTCCATGAAAAGAACCCTATTTTTTATGCTCAATAAAATTCTTCTATTCTTCTTAATCACAGTACCTAATTTTGTACTTTCGGGAACGGGAATTCCCCAATGGGTAGATTTATTTAATGGCAAGGACCTGACTGGCTGGGTTGATGTAAACACTTCACCAGAAACATGGTATGTCAAGGATGGCATGTTAATTTGTAAGGGGAAACCGATTGGGGTCATGCGTAGTGATAGGCAATACGAGAATTTTCTTTTGCATGTTGAATGGCGACACATGGAACCGGGGGGGAATTCCGGAATTTTTGCCTGGAGTGACGCAAAACCTTTTGGAAACCGCTTACCCAAAGGCCTTGAGATTCAAATGTTGGAACTGGATTGGGTAAAGTTGCATACAAGGAAGGGCAAACAGCCTCCGCCCATTGCCTATGTGCATGGTGAGTTGTTTGGTGCAGGAGGGCTAAAAGCAACCCCTGATAACCCGCGGGGCAGTAGGAGCAAGTCTTTGGAGAACCGATGCAAGGGAAGAGGGGAGTGGAATACTTATGACGTGGTATGCGTAGATGGTGTGGTTAAACTTTCAGTTAATGGCAAATTTGTGAATGGAATTCGTAATTCACAGTATAAAAAAGGATATCTTTGCCTGGAGTCGGAAGGTTCCGAGATTCACTTTCGGAATTTAAAAATAATGGAACTCCCTCATGGAATTACTTCTCCAGAGCAAACGGCTCCTTTAATCAATTCTCGTTAAGGAAGCATTAATAAGTTGTCCCAATAAGTATTATTTAGGTTATTTTGTATGAATGACTCCATAATTGTTTAAAAATTGCCAATTATGCTTTTTAATTACAGGTTGTTTAATATAATATATTCAATCCCCACCTTTTCTACATTTGTCTCCAACTTTAAATGACCTTTAAAAATTTCGCTCTAGTATTTTGCCTGATAGTTTTTACACAGGTATTCTCATTCGCAAAGCTTAAGTTTGAGGATGACATACTCCCCCTGCTTGAGGATTATTGCATAGATTGTCATGGTCCTGATAAATCAAAATCAGGATTTCGGGTTGATCGTCGGGTTCATCTCCTCAAAGGGGGAGATTCTGGTTTATCTGCAGTTATTCCTGCGAAGCCAGAAAAAAGTTATATGATTGAAGTGATTAAAAGCGATGATCCAGAAATTGGTATGCCTCCCAAAGGTGGTAAGCTTTTTGACGATGAAGTCGAATTATTGGAACAATGGATTGCGGAAGGAGCTGTGTGGCCCGGCCAAATGGAGGATAAAATTGAAGAGGGAACGGAACATTGGGCATT
The DNA here is from genome assembly GCF_964187635.1 of Candidatus Seribacter sulfatis. NCBI lineage: Bacteria > Pseudomonadati > Verrucomicrobiota > Opitutia > Opitutales > Candidatus Seribacteraceae > Candidatus Seribacter > Candidatus Seribacter sulfatis. Next base: position 8,230 of record NZ_CAXLMO010000105.1, read on the forward strand.
CCAATCGATTGACCGTCCGACTATCCCCAAGAAATCGAAGAATCCAATTGATTCTTTTATTAACCGAAGACTTAAAGTGGAGGGAATACTTGCAAACAAGCAAACGGATCCACTATCTTTGATTCGGCGTGCATCTGTTGTTTTAACAGGATTACCTCCTCGACCATCCAGGGTGGCTGATTTTCTTTCTGGTTATAAAAAGAATCCGGAGCAAGCTTACACTGTGTTAGTCGATGAATTATTGGCATCCCCGCACTTTGGCGAGCGATGGGCTCAGCATTGGTTGGATGTGATACGCTGGGCAGAAACCAATGGTTCGGAGTCAAACCTCTATCGCAAGCTTGCCTGGGTGTACAGGGATTATGTGATTCGGGCATTTAATCAAGATTTGCCTTATGATGAATTTGTTAGACAACAGTTGGCTGGTGACGGCATGGGAGTGGGGGAAGCCCTAGGTTTTTTAGTTGCTGGACCTCATGTTCCCGCGGCCACGGTGGGGCAGGAAGCCTCTGCGATCAGGCAAGCCCGTGCTGACCGGATGGATGAGATTATGCAAACTGTGGGGGCATCCATGCTCGGCGTTACTATGAGTTGTGCTCGTTGCCATAACCATAAATTTGATCCCATTTCGATTCAGGATTACTACTCCATGACAGCCGTATTTCAGGATATTGAATTTGGCAGTCGTTTTCCCGAATTTTCCAAGGAGCATCCAAGAAAAACAAAGGCTAATGAATTTTGGAAGGATGTTGCCAAGAATCGGAATATAATAAGAAAGAAAACCTCAACTTGGGAGGAGGACTGGGGGGGATACAAGGAAATACATTGGAAACCGATCGAAGCGGTGGGATTACGGCTGAACTTTTGGTCCGGATATGTTGGTTTGGATGAAGTTGAGATTTTTGGCTTACCCTCCGAGAATTTTAATCTGGCCCGGGCAACCAACGGAACTAAAGTAAGTACTGACTTGGCATTTGCCCAACAGCGTGATCGTTTTCCTGTTTTTAGGGTGATTGACGGTAAGTACGGAACCCAGCGCTGGCAGGCCAGTTACAATAAGCAGAAAAAACAGAATCCTTGGCTGGAGTTTACTTTCGAAAAGCCGGTAAAGGTGGGGCGTTTACGAATGAGTTCGAATCGGGAATATTACTATGAAACTGATTACCTCGAGCAAAAAAATAAATTTAATTTCGACCAATTTTTGGTGAATGTGAAATTGGTCGATGGAACCTGGAAAGAGATTGCGTCTATTCAAGAAATTAGGGATTTCAACAAGCGTGAAAAATCGGTTGGAGATGCAGTCGGTGAGATTAACCATCTTGCCTACAAGCTTTCTGAAGAAGGCCCTCGCCCCAGTTTTGTTGGTAGTTTTATCAAGCCAAAGGTCACTCGTGTCTTGCACCGTGGTAGCCCGGAGAATCCAAGGGATATTGTCCCACCGGCTGCACCCAAAATACTTTCCGGTGAATTGGGGGTGGATAGTAAGGCCAGTGGTAGGGCAAGGCGTGCGGAGTTTGCCGAGTGGATGGTAGATGCAAAAAATCCCTTAACCGCCCGGGTTATGGCAAACCGTATTTGGCAGCATGTGTTCGGTGCGGGCTTAGTTGTGACAGGTGGAGATTTTGGTCGTGCGGGTGCTCCCCCAAGTCATCCGGAATTACTTGACTGGATAGCCGCTGAATTTTCCAATCCATCTCGCCCTGAGGGTACACCTTGGTCGATGAAGGAATTGATTCGGTTATTTGTTACTTCCGATGCATTTAAAAGATCGAATCAACCCTCCGATGTCGGGTTGGAAAAAGATGCGACTGGTTCTTTACTTTGGCGCTTTCCACCAAGAAGGGTGGAGGCCGAGGTGATCCGGGACGGTATCCTTCTGGCTTCCGGTAAGTTAAACCGGGAAATGGGAGGCAGAAGTTATCGTATACATAATGTTAAAAAGACCTATGCCCAGTGGGAAGTGGTCAATAATTTTGGACCGGAAACTTGGCGTAGGATGATCTACCAGGAAAGAATGCGCCGGGTGGACGATCAAATATTTACTGCTTTTGATTTTCCGGATTGTGGTCAAGTGCGTTCTAAAAGACCGGTCTCCACAACTCCCTTGCAGGCCCTTAATTTAATGAATAGTGACTTTGTGGTCGACCAGGCAATACATCTCGCCAAGCGGGCTCAAGATGAGTCAAAAGGAAATCTCAAAACCTCGGTCATTCGTGCGTTTGAGTTAGTTTTTTCCCGCAAGCCGAGGAAAGAGGAATTAAATGCCTCTTTGGAGGTTGCGAAAGATCGCGGGCTTGAGATTGTTTGCCGGGCCTTAATCAATTCCAACGAGTTTTCCTTTTTACCCTAAGGTTTTTTTAAAATGAATAATCACGAAGAAAAAATTTCCTCGATCGGACGGTCTTTATTAAATCGGCGTGGCTTTATGAAGAACGCCGGATTTTCAACCGGTGCTCTAGGGCTTGCCCAGTTGTTGAGTAAAGACGGACTTTTTGGTTCCGATGATCCCACCAGTTTTACCGGAAAATCACCCATCCGTCCAAACTTGGATCCTGACAACCCATACACTCCGCGTAATCCTCATTTTGAAACTGAAGCTAAGCAGGTCTTAATTATATTTTGTCCAGGTGCAGTCAGTCATGTGGATACCTTTGACTATAAGCCTGACCTTACCAAGTACCATGGACAAAAACCTCCCGGTATGCCGGCGGTTACCTTTGAAGGGCCTTCGGGTAATATCGCCAAACCTTTTTGGGACTTTAAACCACGGGGAAAGTCGGGGAAAATGGTTTCTGAGCTTGTACCGCATTTGGGTGCTCTGGCTGATGATTTCTGCTTCGTTCACTCTCTTCATACCCAGACAAGTGCCCATCCACAGGGGGAGAACTTTCTTAATACTGGATTTACAATGGAAGGATTCCCTTCTTTTGGTTCATGGGCAACTTATGCTCTTGGTTCAGAGAATGAGGAACTTCCTGCTTTTGTGGCGATCAACGATCCACGCGGCCCGGCCCGATCCGGCAAAAATAATTTTGGAAACGGCTTTTTGCCGGCTGCTTTTCAGGGAACTGATTTTAATGCCAAGAATCCCCCTGCTAACCTAGCCCGTCCGGCATCCTACACCAGTGCGGATGACCGTTCCACTGTGAGCCTGCTTCAACGGTTGAACGGTTTTCACTTGGAGAAGTATCCCGGAGATGCTGATCTTGCTGCCCGTATTGCCAGTTATGAGCTGGCTGGGAAAATGCAGACCTCTATACCCGATGTGATGGATATTTCAAAAGAGCCGGCATCGATTAAAAAAGAGTACGGATTGGAAAGTGGAACTGATCTAAAAAAAGAATATGCCAAGAATTGTATATTAGCCCGTCGCTTGCTTGAAAAAGGAGTGCGTGTGGTTCAACTTTTCAATGGAAGTGATCCATCCGGAGGGAATGGGATAACCAACTGGGACTCTCATAGTAACATTGATAAGACCCATGCGATGCAGGCGGAGATCATGGATCAGCCCACCGCAGCCCTTATCAGCGATATGAAGCGCCGGGGACTTTTAAAAAATACTCTGGTTGTCTGGTGCACTGAGTTTGGCCGGATGCCTTTCCTGCAGGGGAATGGAACGGGCCGGGATCATAATCCGGATGCCTTTACCTGTTTCTTTGCCGGTGCCGGGGTAAAGAAGGGATACAGTTATGGGGAGAGTGATAATTTTGGTTTCAAGAGCGTAAAGGGGAAGTCGAGCGTATACGACTTTAACGCTACAATTCTTCATTTGATGGGACTGGATCATGAGCGACTTTCTTATTATCATAACGGACTGGAAAGAAGGCTGACCAATGTCCACGGACATGTGATCAAACAGGTGCTTGCGTGATCCTTTACCGTTCGGTTAGTTTAACGGCTTGACCATGAAAATTTCTTCCTTCTTCTACCAACCGAAATTATTCCTCGGTGTCTTTTTTTGCTCTTTTGTTACTGCGGGGGTGAGTGCCGCTCCATTTGCAGAAAAACCACCTGAAAATGAATCAGTACAAAAACTTTTTGCGAGGACGGTTCATTTAGAGCCTGAAGTGCAAGGGAAGCCACTGCCCACGAATGACTGGTGGACAACGCTTTTGGCCAATGATGGTTTTCCCGGTCGCCTGTATGCGTATCCTTTTACGGTGAGCGCGGATGCACAGGGCGTACAAATTTGGTATCCATTGGAATGGAATCAAAACGGTACAGAAATGGATGCAGGTGAGCCTTTGGTGATTGAACCCATTGACCCGACTCCTGATTCTGATCCCGTTGAGCAAACCCTTTTTGATTTTGAAAAGGATTGGGCAGCACTGGGATGGACATTGGAGGGAACCGCGTTTGGAGATGCACCTATGACCCATGGTCAACATGGAAGCAGGGGAATTGTAGGCAAGCGATATGCCGCCAGTTTTTACGGACACGACGGTGGTCTTGGTAAGGCGACTTCTCCGGAATTTGTGATCGAGAAAGACTATCTTCATTTCAAAGTGGGGGGAGGAAGTGAAAAAGAAATTCTCGGAGTCCATCTATTAATTGATGACCAATCTGTTTATCAGGAGGTCGGTAAGAAAAGCAATGATCTAGAATGGCGAACCTGGGACCTCAGGAAATATCGTGGAAAAAAGGCAAAGGTTCAATTGGTGGATGATTCGAAGGGTGGCTGGGGATTTATCTCAGCGGATCATTTCGTTTTTTCCAAGCTCTCCACCACACCGAAGTCCGGACCGTTTTCTCATGCCTCCACCCTGAACTGGGGGGACTGGCATGTTTCAATGAGACTTCATCTGAGCAAGAGTAAAAAAGCCGATGTCACCTTTGGCCGGGGAATGCCCTATGTCTGGATTGAGCCCAAGGGGATTGATCTGAAGATTCCTGGAAAGTGGGATGCAAATGGAGTCCTGGTTCAGGATGGTCGTACTTTTGGCATCTTTGCTCCCGGTGGTTCGTTGAAAGCAATGGATGGACATATTCGATTTAGTGGGCCAGTGCTTTCCATTGCTGCACTGAATGATGACCCTAATCAGGCAAAACTTTTTGCCCGCCATGCGGGTGCAATTCCCCGGGATACTCAATTTGATTGGAAATATGAAAATGAGAAGGGCAGGGTCAACACCGTTTGGAAGGTGAAAACCGAGGGTGGGGGAGACACTTTGCATGGTTGGATTCCCCATCATTACCGCACCACGCAGCATAATTTCAAACTTACCGGTATGGAATATAAAACCAGGCGGGGTAAGATGGTGGTGGCCAAAGGAAGAGAATTTCAAATTGCCTGGCCCTTTACCGGAATTATTCCTCTTTTTCCTTTGCCCAAAGATGATGATTTCAAAAAAGATAAATTGGCAAATTTTATCAACCGCTGGGGAGATGAACTGCTTAAAAAACCTGAAGAAAACCGGCAGGGTGGAGATACTTACTGGGGGGGCAAGTCCATGCTCAAAACCTGTCAGGCCTTTAATATGGCTTGGCAACTACAGCTTCCAATTGCCAATGATTTGTATAAAGAAGCGAAGCGGGTGGTGGAGGATTGGTTAACCTACGAGCCGGGAGAAAAAGCATTCTACTATGCAAAGTATCCCCTTCCTTGGTCTGGGCTGGTCGGGTTTAATTCATCCTACGGATCTGAGCAGTTTACTGATAATCATTTTCACTATGGTTATCTGGCCATGAGTGCGGCTCTGATTGGTATGCATGACCCGGCATGGCTAAAGAAATATGGCCCGAGTGTAACGGAAGTGGTGAAACAATATGCAGAATGGGAAAGAGAATCTCCCCGTTTTCCACGACTACGTACCTTTGAATGCTGGGCTGGTCATAGCTACGCAGGGGGAATGTCGAGTGGATACGATGGGAATAATCAGGAATCATCTTCCGAAGCAGTTGGTTCCTGGGCCGGTATGTTCTTTCTCGGAGCCGCTCTGGGTAATCAGGAAATGATGGCCACCGGGGCGATGGGATATTCCATTGAAACCGAAGCGGTGCATGAATACTGGAATAACGCTTACGGTTGGAAAAACTCCGACCAATCGAATTGGTCGCCGAATTATTTCTCGGGGCTGCATTGGGAAACCAGGAAATGATGGCCACCGGGGCGATGGGATATTCCATTGAAACCGAAGCGGTGCATGAATACTGGAATAACGCTTACGGTTGGAAAAACTCCGAACAATCGAATTGGTCGCCGAATTATGAACCAACGATCTGCTCCGTTATGCGTGACCGGGATATGGGAGCATGGACCTGGTTCAGTGGTGAACCGATTCATATTTATGGTATCCAATGGCTTCCCGCTTGGACTCATATGAACTATTTTGGAGCTCATGCAGAACACTCTATTTTTCAGCTCAATCAAATGCTTGAAAAACAGGGGAAGGATCAGGGTAAAATGACCTGGGAAAAAATTGACGGGGATTGGGGACAGGTCACAGCTGCCTATGCCGCTTTTTGTCAACCCGATGAAATTTGTAAAGTCTTGGACGAAGCCATTGAAAAGAAATGGGGGATTTCCACTCCTAAGCATGCCGGTATTCCTTATTATTTAGCCCATGCCAGCCGAGCATATGGTTTGATTGACAAGGAAGCTTATACCGACCTGCCCACCTCGGTGGTTTTCAAAAAACCGGACGGAAAACGAACGGCATTGGTATACAATTTATCCAATAACCCCCGTTCAGTAACGGTTTATGTCCGTGGTGAAGAAGTGTTGAAGGGAAACTTGCCCGCTAAGATGCTAATGGCTGTCCCCCTTCGATAAGAAGCACTTTCACTCTTTAAAAGTTTTCCGACTAAAATAAACCCTTGTGGGAGGTTAGGCATAGTCTCGATAGCCAGTAATCATGATTCATTCAGAGTTTAACCCTCAAGTAATTTAAAGAAGATTTGTGATTTAGCTTAATTCACAAACGAATGAAATGTGGTAACTAGTAGCTTGCTTTTGTTTAATGGTATTCTTTCTTTAAGCAGATGAAGAATTTTTTTCGTTTCTTATATTCAATCTTTTTTACAATACCCTTGGTTTCTGTATTTTCGGAAAAGCCCCATATTCTTTTTATTGCGATTGATGACTTAAGACCGGAGCTTGGATGTTACGGGTCTCCGATTGCCAAGTCGCCCAACTTGGACAAGTTGGCGAGGGAGGGTAGGCGGTTTGACCGGGCCTGTATTTTCGGAAAAGCACAATATTCTTTTTATTGCGATTGATGACTTAAGACCGGAGCTTGGATGTTATGGGTCTTCGATTGCCAAGTCGCCCAACTTGGACAAGTTGGCGAGGGAGGGCCGGCGGTTTGACCGGGCCTATTGTCAACAGTCGATTTGTAGTCCGTCCCGAGCCAGTCTAATGACAGGTGCCCGACCCGATGAAATTGGGGTCATTGAAAACACCGCTTATTTTCGGGACTTGAATCCGAACATCGTAACTTTGCCCCAGCATTTTATAAAGAATGGATATGATGCGGTGTATTGCGGAAAAATTTATCACGGACGAATGACAGACGATGAATATTCCTGGAGCCGGAAACCGGCCCATAATCAATGTCCGGTCAAAATGAAATGGTTGCCGGGTGGGTATGCCTTGTCTGAAAATCAAAAATTGTGGGCCACGAACAAGGAAAAGATGCTCGCAAAGTATGGAAAAGAAGGCTCCGGTGGATTGATTCATGGACCGGCCTATGAGTCCGCCGATGTTCCTGATCATGCCTACTCAGATGGATACAGTACCAGACTGGCAATCTCCACCCTGAAGGATCATAGGAAGAAAAAACCGGACCAGCCCCTTTTTCTTGGCCTTGGTTTTAAAAAACCGCATCTGGATTTTGTAGCTCCTAAAAAATACTGGGATATGTATGACCGTAAGAATATTCAATTGGCAAAACAAACAGAAGAGCCACTTGGTGGTGCAACGACCGGGTTACATGCCTCGTTTGAGCTGCGGACCCGTCATGGAATTCCTAAGAAAGGTCCTATCGGCCCGGAGCTAGCTAAAACACTCCTTCATGGATACTATGCATGTGTTAGTTATGTTGATGCCCAAATTGGATTGATGCTGGATGCGTTGGAAGAGGAGGGAATCCGGGAAAACACTATTATTGTGGTCTGGGGCGATCATGGCTGGCACTTGGGGGAAATGGGAATTTGGGGAAAGGCTACGAATTATGAAATTGCCACCCGGGTACCTCTAATTTTTTGGACTCCGGAAATGAAATATAGAGGAAAGGGGACTGAGGCATTAGTAGAGCTGGTGGATCTGTATCCAACTCTTTGCGATCTGGCGGGCTTGTCTAAGCCGATGCATTTGGCAGGCGAGAGCCTGCTCCCATTGTTGGAAAACCCGGATGTCAAAGGGAAGCAATATGCGGTGAGCCAATTTCCTAACCCGGCAATGCATCTGGCAGGCGAGAGCCTGCTCCCATTGTTGGAAAACCCGGATGCAAAAGGGAAGCAATATGCGTTGAGCCAATTTCCTAACCCGGCATTACGGGAGTGGGCAGCTAATCCACTTTCTTTGGGAATGAGGAAGACCTTTTTTGGGCCTTTGATTGAGAAAGTGGAAAATCGTATCAAGCAACAACAGGGAAAGCACTGGAATCGGGATCTTTTTGAAAATCATTTAATGGGCTACACTTTACGATCTGATCGCTATCGATTGGTTGCCTGGTTGGACTACCGAGACGTGAATTCGGAGCCATTATTCCTGGAATTATATGACCACAAAAAAGACCCACAGGAAACTCGGAACCTGGCTGGAGAATTTCCCGCTAAGGTGAAAGAATTATTGAAAAAATTAAGAATGAGTGGAATTGGAAAAAGGGGATGAAGAAAGCACATTCATCAATGCTAATTTTTCTTTTATGGGGATTGCTTTTTTCTCACGGGGCATACCAGCCTAATATCGTATTGATTCTTGCCGATGATATGGGCTATTCAGATTTGGGGTGCTATGGTGGGGAGATCAAAACTCCTAATCTGGATCGTTTGGCTAAGAATGGAATTCGATATACTCAGGCTTATAATACTTCGAAGTGCTGGACTACCCGGATTAGCCTGCTAACCGGGTTGTATCATCACCGGAGTGATCGGAACTTTACGAACACGGCCCTGATTGGGGAAATCCTAAAACCTGCTGGGTACCGAACTTGGTGGTCGGGTAAGCATCATGCCGGTTTTAATCCATACGATCGTGGATTCGATCATTTTTTCGGATTTCTTGGGGGTGCAATCAATTTTTGGAATCCTGGAGATCGGGCAAGAAAAGGAGAAAAAGAGCCGGGGTGGCGAGCCGTTTATACATGGGCCTTTGATGATCAACTGATAAAACCTTACACTCCGGATAAGGATTTTTTTGCCACCGATGCGATTACAGACTGGAGCATTGACTGGCTGGATGAAAAAGAAAAAGCAACTGATCCTTTCTTTCTTTTCCTGTCATATAATGCACCCCACTGGCCATTGCATGCCCACCCCGAGGATATTGCTAAATATGATGGGATTTATGACAAGGGATATGAATTTATTCGTAAGGCTCGTTATGGAAGACAGTTAAAAATGGGTTTGTTTGATCGGGAGGTTGCTCCTCTCAGTAATCCAGAACACGAGGAATGGAAATATTTATCAGATCAGGAAAAAGAAGAGGAGGCCTTACGGATGCAGATTCATGCTGCGATGGTGGACCGGATGGATCAGAATATTGGTCGACTTCTTCAAAAGTTGGAAGAACTTAGAAAGTTGGAAAACACCCTAATTATTTTTCTTGTGGACAATGGAGCCAGTCATGAGAGACCGAGAAAAAAAGTTTGGGATCCTGAAGCAGAGTGGGGTAGTGTCGGTTCTTTTGAAGCGATTGGACAATCCTGGGCAAATGCAATTAACAGTCCTTTCAAGAAGTGGAAGGTGCAGGGTATGGAGGGAGGAATCTGTACTCCCATGATTGCGCATTGGCCGGAAGGGATCAAATTACCTGTAAATACAATTTCACGTTCACCCTGCCACCTGATTGATTTTGTACCGACTTTTATGGAATTAGCAGGGGAAGAGGCAAAATATTCGAGTGAACTTCCAGGATTGGATGGAATTTCATTAGTCCCGACTTTTTCTGGGAAGAAATTAATCCGTACAAACCCACTGTTTTTTCAATACGGGAGTTGGCAAGCAATTCGAGAGAGACAATGGAAATTAGTGCAGCGAAAACAAGAACCTTGGCAATTATACGATCTAGATCAAGATCGGACCGAAACACGTGACCTTGCTGGTGAATTTTCCGAACGAGTTAAGAACATGAAAAAGTCATGGGATGGTTGGGCGAGCGAAGTCGGTGTCAAATAATGGAATGGGGAGAGTCTCACTATTTTTTTGCGTAGTATATGGCATTTGAAAAAACTTTACTCAAGTTTGGAGAAAGTGTTGTTAATTCGAATGTAATCACTCAATAGTGGAAAAATAACCAGATTTTATGATCCAGCGAATCTTTCTTTTTCTAGCATTACTCTTACAGGTCGGACAAATTTGTCATGGGGAGATCCAAGATCCAACCCATTCAGACCTGAGGTATAGTGGTGACTATAAACGAAGCCAATTGGACTTATGGTTGTCTGAATCAAAAAAACCAACTCCTTTGGTGGTAAATTTTCATGGGGGCGGCTTTAGAAAGGGGGATAAACGATCTTTTCAGAGAAATTCCATGTTGCAAAATAATTTAGCAAGAGGAATTTCCTTTGCCAGTGTGAATTATCCATACATTGATCAGGTGGATGTGGATCATCGGAAGTTACTTGAGCATTGTGCAGAATCGATTAAATTTATTAAGAAAAATGCGAGGAAGTATAATATTGATAAAAACCGGATTTCAGTAATGGGAAATTCAGCCGGTGCTTTAATTACCTGCTTTCTTGGACATGCTAAAGATCTGGGCATTCGCTCAATCTATCCAATTCAACAGCCCAAGGGCACACCTTTATTACTCCCTCATATTCGTGCAGACGGACCGCCGATCATAGTGTATAATCGCTCCGATCTAAATGATCAGATACATCATCCAAGATTTGCGGTAATGATACAAAAAAAATGTGAAGAATTAGGAGTTCAATGCATTGCCTATGGGGTGGAGGATTCTGGCTTACGCACTTTACCCGAGGGAAAAGATGTGAATGATTTAGCAATGCAATTTTTTAAGAAGTCCTGGGAATCCAAAAAAAATGAATAACAATATTACAATTAGTCCAATCGGTTCACGTGTTTCCAAATGGGGTGAAGGTCCAATCTTTTGGAATGATCATCTGTTATATGTAGACATTGAAGGGCATACGCTCATTCGATTGAATCCTGAAAGCGGTGACGAAGAATGTTGGGAGATGGGCGAGCGGATTGGAACCGTCGTCCCCCGAAAGGGTGGAGGTTTTTTATGTGCGGGTGATTCCGGAATCTATACTTTTGATCCGATTACCGGCGAGAAAGTAAATTTGGCTGATCCGGAAGCGGATAAAAGACCAGATAATCGATTCAACGATGGAAAGTGTGATCCATCCGGAAGGTTTTGGGCCGGCACAATTAGCACGGTTAAAAAGACAGGAGATGCCAATCTATACATGTTGGATACGAAAGGAGATCTTAGTTTGAAGGTGGATGAAGTGACTAATTCAAATGGTATTTGTTGGAATGCGGATGCAACCAAAATGTATTATATAGATACCCCTACGAAGAAAATCATGGCCTATCCTTTTGATAACAGTAGGGGAGTTTTATCGGAACCATCTTTGGTGGCTGATACGGGGGTTCTGGATTTAGATGGGTCTCCGGATGGTATGACGATCGATTCGGAGGATATGCTTTGGGTGGTCATGTGTCATGGCGGAATGGTAGTGAGAATTAACCCGCAGAGTGGAGAGCTGGTTCAAAGGGTTGATGTTCCATGTGTGGAAACAACGGCTTGTGCATTTGGTGGAACAAACTTAGATCGCTTGTTCGTAACCACAGGTGTCCATAAGTCTTTGCAGGAAGAAAATGCAGGGCAAGTTTTTGTAGTGGATGGACTAGGCATAAAAGGAACCACTGCCTTTGCATTTGCCCAATAACTCGATTTCAAGGACACAAAACCTCCTGTTTTGGCACGAAATGGGAGGGGTGCTCGATGGTTTCAGCGGGGAATGGAGGTAATTTTGTTCCTGAATATGAAAGAGCGGCCACGCGGAATGATTTTGTGAAATGATACAATTCAAACTGCGGTTATGTGAGCTGCGAACTGACCAAGAACCACTGAAAAAGTTATTTTCGGGCAACCTCTTATGTCACGAAGAAAGGAGCGCCAATCAAAATGAAAGCCGTTTTTATGATCGAGGAGGGAAAACCGGGTGCCAAAGTTAGTTTCCGGTGCCTAATCATTCTTTAGGCACCATTTGATTGCATTCCTGAGCAGTTGTTTAAATGCAGGTTTTTTAAAATCCTCGATGTGCCCCAAAGAAGTGTAGAAAACCTTTGCTTTTGAGGCAGTACGGTTTGTCCACGCAACCGGTTCAGAAGGGGAGTCCTTGATTCTTCCTTGTAAAAGAACCGTTGAGCTTTTGGATAAAGGATAGTTTTTGTAAAGCGTCGCCGGAGTGGTAAAGGGAAGTTTTACATTTTGCAATATAGGGTGGGGTACTAACTTCGAAAAATGTTCGATCGAGCAAATTTTTCCTTTGCCGTAATGGCCGTTATAATTTCCACCAATAATTTTCTTGTCCCATTCGGTCCATACTTGATGACCTTTGGGGACTGGAGAATTTTTAAGATCAAAAGCGTGAGATGTAGTTCGTATACCGATGATCGGTTTTCCCAATGATAGATGATTTCGAATGAGGTTCATGGTTTTTTCCTTAAACGCTCTGCGACGAACGCTGATAAAAAGAAGATCAGCATTTTTAATCGCAGAGGAATTCTTGAGGATATTACGACTTGTTCCTTCTTTGGGAGCTTCGGAAAAATAGAGAATGAATTCCTGAGATAATTTTTTGTGTGCAAATGCGGGAACAGATTGTTCTGTTTTATATTCTCGCTCCGCTATAATAAAAGTAATGGTTTTCTTTGGGTTTGCAGTAATGGGATGAACGAGCAAGAATCCGAAAATAAGAATGATAAAGGTATTTTTCATTTTAAAAATTTATTAACGAACTGAAAAAAGGTCGAGTGACAAGCAATGAAAAAATATTTTTTACCGGGCAACCTTTTTGTTTTGAAATATCAATTTGTGTTGATATGTTAAAAATGCTTCTATTTAGGAGATTTTATTTATTCTTAATTTTATGAGTTTTTCACTATCACAAAAAGTCGCCCTTGTCACAGGAAGCAGTCGAGGATTAGGATATGGGGTTGCTCATGCATTAGGGAAAGCGGGTGCCAAGGTGGTTCTTAATTATTTGAATGATCGGGAGTCTGCCGAAAAGGCTTTGGCAGGGTTAAAATCAGATGGTATTCACGCCATGCTCGTGAGAGCAGATGTTTCTAACCCCGAGCAAATCTCATCCTTGGTTGAGGCTGTTGAAGAAAAATTTGGCTCTCTAGATATCCTTGTTCCCAATGCAACTCCGGACCAGCCACAAAAACCCATTGAGGAATATGATGCTGATTTTTACCGTCAGATGTATGATTTTTTTGTGATGAGTCCGTTTCATCTAACTCGCGCAGTTTTACCGGGGATGAAAAAAAGAGGACATGGTCGAATTATAAATATTACGAGTGAAGTATTCCATTGCTCGGTACCCGAATTTAGTGCTTACGTTGCGGCAAAAGGCGGGCAGATTGGGTGGAGTCGAAGCATGGCAAATGAATTGGCACCGCATGGAATTACTGTGAACACAGTGGCACCAGGGTGGATTCCCACTGCGCGACATGAAAATGAACCGCAGGATGCAAAAGATGAATATTTAAAAACGATTCCGCTCGGTCGTTGGGGAAAACCTGAAGATGTAGGCAATGCAGTTTCCTATTTTGCCTCTGATGAGGCTTCCTTTATCACCGGACAAACTTTGTGTGTAAATGGTGGCCGCACCCCCTGGTAAAAAATTTAATCCTTAATTAAAAATCAATATGAAGACCTATTCCAAAATACTATCTCTTTTATGCGTGCCAATTCTTGGTTCTTTTTTCGGTTGCGGAGAAAAGCCCGGTGCAGAAGGTTCCGATTCCCAGGTTTCCTTTGCCTATGTGACCAATGGAGTGGATCCATTTTGGGATTTATGTGCCGCGGGAGTTCGGATTGCGGAAAAAGAATTTGGTGTCAATTGCGAGGTCCTAATGCCTCCTAAAGGAGTAGTGGACCAAAAGAGAATGATGGAAACCCTACTCGCAAAGGGTATAGACGGTATTGCGGTCAGCCCGGTGGATGCCGAGAATCAAACTCCCTTCTTAAACGAGGTGGCCGAAAATACTATTTTGATTACCAACGACTCGGATGCCCCCAAGAGTAAGCGTTTAGTCTTTATCGGCACGAATAACTATAAGGCTGGTCGAGCTTTAGGGGGGTTGGTTAAGAAAGCACTGCCTGAAGGTGGTGAGGTGATGCTCTTTGTGGGCCGTCTTGAGCAATTAAATGCCCGCCAAAGAAGGCAGGGCGTAATCGATGAATTATTGGGTCGTCCTGTACAAAGCATGGAGCAGGTGAAGTACGATCCGGTGGATGCAACCAATTTGACCACAGGAGGATCAAAATATACGGTTTTAGATACCCGTACGGATAATTTTGACAAAGCGAGAGCTAAAAGTAACGCAGAAGATGCGATCGCAAAATACAAGGACTTGAAATGTATGGTAGGGCTGTTTGCATATAATTCCCCTTCATGCATCGATGCGATTAAGGAGGCGGGGAAGTTAGGAGCCATCAAGATTTGTGGCTTTGATGAACAGGATGCGCTTCTTCAGGCAATTACCGATGGGCATGCTTATGGCACCATCAGCCAGCAACCCTGGGAATATGGATATGAATCCATTAAGATGCTAAAGAAAATACTGGAAGGTACTCAACCAGAGAATACTTATCAGGAAGTTTCATTTCTCGAGGTAACCCAAGATAATATCGGTGAGTTTTGGGCCAAAAAGAAAGAAATGGCTGAACTTGGGAAATCCGAGTAAATGAGCTCAGGTTCAGGTCTGCTTCTTGAAGTAAAAGACCTAAAAAAAAGTTTTCCCGGGGTACTTGCCTTAAAGGGAGTTTCCCTGACACTCGGAAAGGGTGAAGTTATCTCACTGATCGGAGAGAATGGTGCGGGGAAAAGCACTCTGATGAAAATCTTGGCCGGTGTTCAACCGGCGGATTCCGGCGATTACCACATTGATGGGCAAAAAGTTGATTTTAAGAATGTCCGGGAGGCCATGGATTTGGGTATCGCACTTATTCACCAAGAGCTTAACCTGGCCTCCAATCTTGATCTGGCCTCCAATATTTTCCTGGGCCGTGAACCTGGGAGCAAAGGTTTTATTAATGAACAAAAATTACATACCGAAGCAACGCGGCATTTAAAAAGAGTCGGTCTAAACTTACCCTCTGAAACACTTGCCGGATCGTTACCAATAGGTAAGCAGCAACTGGTTGAGATTGCGAAAGCTCTCTCCTGTAATGCCCGGGTTTTGATCATGGATGAACCGACCAGCAGTCTTTCTCAAAAAGAAACCGAGACCTTGTTCGAAGTGGTGAAGGGTTTGCGTGATGAAGGAATCAGCGTGATTTACATTTCCCATCGATTGGGCGAAGTAAAGGAACTTTCCGACCGGGTAACCGTATTTCGGGATGGTGAGAATGCAGGGGAATTAGCCAAAGATGAAATCAATCATGATAATATGGTTCGCTTAATGGTGGGTCGTGAATTGAGTGAATTTTATGACCGAGAAATTCACAAACCGGGGGATTGCGTACTCAAAGCGGTCAATGTGGTTTCTCCAACCTATCCTGAGGTTCCGGTTTCAATTGAGGTGCGGGCGGGTGAAATTGTTGGGATTGCAGGGCTCGTTGGGGCCGGTCGCACAGAATTATTACAGACTTTTTTTGGTGTCACTCCCTCCCTTGGTGGAGAGTTGGAAGTGCAGGGGGTCAGTTTTTCTCCCCGTTCGCCAGCTGACGCAGTGCATGCCGGTTTGGCACTGGCTCCTGAAGATCGAAAACAACATGGATTGGTTCTGCCTATGACAGTTCGTGAGAATGCAAGTCTGCCCAGTCTGGAACGGGATCAAAAAATGGGCTTTCTTGATCATTCAAAGGAACGAGAAATCGCAGATGTGGCGGTCAAGCAGATGAAAATCAAAACTCCCAGTATTGAACAACCAGCCCGTTTTCTTTCTGGTGGTAATCAGCAAAAGATTGTCCTCGGGAAATGGTTAGCCATGAATCCCAAACTACTAATGCTTGATGAACCTACCCGCGGAATTGATATCGGTGCGAAAAGGGAGATTTACAAGCTTATGGAAAAGCTTGCTGGCAAAGGGATCGCAATTCTTTTTGTTTCCAGCGAAATGGAAGAGGTCTTGGGAATGGCAGACCGGGTTTATGTGATGCACGAAGGAGGAATTTCAGGAGAACTTCAAAAGAATCAAATGTCAGAGGAATCAATTATGCAACTTGCCACAGGAGGCTCATTGACGGCTTAAAATTATGAAAAAAAATGTATTTGGAATATTCGGTCTATTGGTCACGGTCTTTGTAATTACCGCAATTGCAGATCCCAATTTTCTCTCCGCATACAACATGCAAAATACGGTCAAGTGGTCGAGTTTGTATGGTGTGATGAGTATCGGGGTCGCTTTTGTAATCATAACGGGCGGAATTGATTTATCCATAGGCTCGGTGGTTGGGCTGGTTGCAGTGGTGCTTTCTTTTTTCACGAAAATTCAGGGCCTCGATCCGATTGTGGCGATTGGGTTAACTTTACTCATGTCGGTTTTGATTGGATTGATTCACGGCTTGCTAATCACCAAGGCGAAGCTTCAGCCCTTTGTAGTAACACTGTGTGGACTGTTGATTTACCGAAGCTTAAGCCGGTGGTTGACTGATAATCAATCCTTGGGGCCGGTACCGTTGGAGGGTGATCTAGGATTTGAAAACTTGGAACAGATCCTGATGCTTGATTATATCTTTAGCGGCCAAATTCCAATTGGTGACTTTTTCAAACTGCCAACCCCGGCACTATTTCTATTGGTTCTCGCATTGGCCGGTTCGATCTTTTTAAGAAAGACAGTCTGGGGTCGATATTTATATGCTTTAGGTAATAATGAAGATGGTGCCCGCTATAGTGGCATCGACACCGATCGCATGAAAATTGTAGCCTATGTATTGTGCTCCTTTTTTGCGGGAATTGCGGGAATTCTTTTCGCTTTTGAATTGGGTTCAGTTCAACCTGCCCAGACCGGTGAATTTTACGAACTTTTTGCGATCGCAGCTGCTGTTCTCGGTGGTTGCAGCCTAAGGGGAGGAGAAGGCTCAATCCTTGGGGTTATCATTGCCGCCGCCGTAATTAGGATAATTTTTAACTCCATTAATATGGTCGGAATTTCAACTCACTTGGAATTTGGAATTCTGGGTGTGGTAATCTTGTTGGGTGTGATTGGGGATGAAATGTTAAAAAAGAAAATGGCCGAGAGGCAGGTGGCTGCCAGCGAGAAACTGGCCGCAGAATTAAGCGAGAAATCAAAGAATAACGAGAACTTGGAATAGCTTGTCATTTAATTCTCGGTGACTTTGCCTTCCTTTTTGTTTTGAGTATAAGCTATGATTTCATGCGATCCTAAGATTTTTGATTATTCTTCAATAAACGCCTTTCTTTCAGAGAATTCTATTTGGATAAAAAATAATCCATGCGTAAGTCCTGATTTCTGCCTGGATTGGGACCGTTTTACTGAGGGTCTGAATGGCACTCCCGAGTTAACAGAATATTCACGAAGTACTTTTTCTTCTGAGTGCGGCGAATGGACTCTAGTGGAAGACCAATGGGGAGATCATGCATGGAGGTTGAGAGTTCCTGATCGAATGAATGAGGACTTTGAACCATTGAATAATGGATTCGACACGGAAGGATTTATTTATTTCCCGGCTTCCTTTGAAAACCTCGTTCGATTAAAAAATTTGCTTCAGGAAAGCGATCCTGAAACTAATGCTTTTCCCACATCCCGGGGAAATCTCGGGAAATCAACTTTGGGAATAGGAGCCCGTTTTACCACCCTGCATTGGGACGGGGTGGATTGGGCTATGTCCCGATTAGGCATGGGGTTGACCGCCAATCAGAACAGTATTCCTCGTGAACTGGTCTATGATGTGAATGAAATGCTTGCGGGTAACCTCGATACTGTACCATTTCCTTTTATTGGCTGCGATGTACCGGAGGGGCATCAGGGCCAAAGTGTGGAGGGAATGACCCATGGGTGTATTTTGGCAAAATTTAAGAATGGGTTTCATAAACTCGGTATCTCCTGGAGTTTTAATGCGGATCATCAACCTATTGGGGGAAAGTTCGATGAAAGAGAAGATCAACTGGTCGCTGGTTGTATGTTTGCCAGTTATATCACTTTTGATCTTTCACCTGAATTGGCTGAGACGGTTATCCCGGAATCAGAAGAGGCAAAAGCTCGTTTCGTCGAAAAGGAAGTCCCGCATGATTTGGTGGATGCGGCGAGAAAGAGGGTAGAAAATGCGGGATTGCACCCCAGTGTAGACGAGTTCAATGGATTACTGGCATATGTTTGGCCGGCTCTTCAAAAAATGAAGGTTCGTGACGATAAATATAAGAGCTTCCGGAAGAAGTATTTTAGTACAGATTTAGGATGTGATTTTCTTAGGGAATTATCCATTGATGAATTGCCCGGTTTAACCACCCCAGAGACAACTGCCGTAATGCTTGCCCTGTCATTTGAAATGGGAATGCCGATTCACTTTGTGGCTCCTGCGTTCGGGTTTCAGAAGAATATTCCTTATCCCGATAACGATCAATTGCGGGAAATGATAAAACCCATATGGAAAGTCTGTGAAAGCTTTGGAGTGTCCATAGGCTTTCATTCTGGATCGGGTAAATCAGCTGAAAATTATCAGGTGGCCGGAGAGGTCACAGGCAGTAATTTGGAGATTAAGACAAGTGGCCGGTACACCTATGAAATGGGGGTTGCTTTACACCAATCGAGTAATTCTCAGGATCAGGCTTTATGGAAAGACTGGTATGCATTTACGGTGGAATTAGCTTCCAAAAGCTGTTTTTCAAATGACGAGACTGAAATGAAAATGGCCCGTGAATTTGTCCAGTTAACGATTGG
>NZ_CAXLMO010000106.1:0-9987 GCF_964187635.1 Candidatus Seribacter sulfatis
TTACCTTCATTCCAGATTATTAGAGCGTTCCGCCAGACTGAACGAAGATAATGGAAATGGTTCTCTTACGGCACTGCCCATTATCGAAACTCAAATGGGCGATGTATCCGGTTATATCCCTACCAATGTAATTTCCATAACAGATGGACAAATTTTCCTCGAAACCGATCTTTTTAACAAAGGCATAAGACCAGCAGTTTCGGTGGGGCTTTCTGTATCCAGAGTTGGTTCTGCCGCACAAATTAAAGCCTACAAGAAGGTGTCCGGAAAAGTTAAACTAGAACTTGCCCAATTTCGCGAATTGGCCGCTTTCTCTCAATTTGAATCAGATTTAGATGCAGCAACAAAAGCCCGCCTCGATCGTGGAGCTAGGATTGTTGAACTATTTAAGCAATCCGCCTTTAATCCTGTTTCTGTAGAAATTCAAACGGCAGTGATGTGGGCTGTTCAAAATGATTTCTTTGATTCAATCGAAGTTTCGAATATAGCATCATCAGTTAATAGTTTAAAGGAATACCTCTCCACTCAAGGTACTGAGGCATGTGAAGAAATTTATAAATCTGGAAAACTGGAAAAAGAAACCGAGGAAAAACTTAGGTCTGCGTTGGAGGATTGGAAGCGCACTCAATCCTAAATTTTTTAACACCTTTTTTGTAAATGCCTAATACTCGAGACATTCGAATCAGAATTAAGGGGGTTAAAAACACCCGTCAAATTACTCGTGCGATGCAGATGGTAGCCACATCGAAGATGAAAAAGGCACAGGATTCTGCTCGTTCGGGCAGACCCTATGCTATGTTACTCGCTGATATCATCGGCACTATTGCGGATGAATTTGAAGAGGTTACGCAATCATATTTTATTGAAAGGCCAGTCAAACACAGAGGTATATTAGTTGTTAGCACGGATAAAGGATTATGCGGCGGACTAAATGGTAATCTCTTTCGCGAACTTTCTAAAATTGATAATTCAGCTAAATTTGTTTCTATTGGAAAAAGAGCCTCTCAGTATTTATCTCGAACAAGAAGAGATTTACTAGCTGATTTTTCGATACCAGACAAACCCACCTTTGCCGACATCAGGAATATTGTAGAATTTATGCTTCGAAGCTATGATGAAGGTAGAATAGATACGATAGAAGTGGTTTACACCAGTTTCATCAACACACTAAGGCAGGAACCGGAGCTTATCCGTCTTTTCCCCCTGAACGACTTGGATTCAATGGTCGAAAAATTACACAGCCGTTTTCAATCTGATTCTTCTCCCTACCCAAAGGATAATAGAGAAATTTTAATTGAAAATAAAGATGTAGTATTAGCAGAATTAGCGAGTCTCTACCTCAAACAAGAAATTTTTCAACTTATTTTAGAATCACAAGCGTCTGAACACAGTGCACGGATGGTTGCCATGAAGAGTGCCACTGATAATGCGGGTTCTCTCATTGACGATCTTACTTTACAATATAATCGAGCGAGACAAGCTGCGATTACACAAGAAATTCTAGAAATTTCTGCTGCCTCCTTCTCTCAATAACTCTTATACCTTTATAATAAAATGGATATCGAAAACTCAAATCTCGGTAAAATTGTTCAAGTCATTGGTGCTGTTGTGGATGCTGAATTCCCAGAGGGTTCAACTCCGAAAATTTATGATGCACTTGAGGTCACTTATTCTGTCCCAGGATTAGAAGAGGGCAAAAAGCTCGTTCTCGAAACCCAACAGCACTTGGGTAGTAACCGAGTTCGTTCTGTTGCTATGTCATCTACTGAAGGATTGGTTCGGGGAACTGAAGTCCTTAACACAGGAGCTCCTATCTCCGTTCCAGTGGGAGAGAAAGTTCTTGGGCGTATTTTTAATGTGGTTGGAGATACTGTAGATAACAAAGGACCATGCGGGCATGAAGAAACTCGCCCGATTCACCGAGCTGCTCCAGAATTAATGGACCAAGACACTGAGGCAAACATCCTCGAAACTGGAATCAAGGTCATTGACTTGATTTGTCCGTTCATTAAAGGAGGAAAAGTAGGTGCTTTCGGTGGTGCAGGCGTTGGTAAGACCGTTGTTATTATGGAACTTATTAATAATATCGCAAAAGCCCATGGTGGATATTCGGTTTTTGCCGGGGTAGGGGAGAGATCGCGCGAAGGTAATGACCTCTACCAAGAAATGTCTGAAGCAGGAGTTATTAATCAAGATGACATATCAAAGTCTAAAGTAGCCTTGGTTTATGGCCAGATGAATGAACCTCCCGGAGCTCGGATGCGTGTAGCGCTATCCGGTTTAACAATGGCAGAATACTTTCGAGATGAAATGGGGCAGGATGTATTGTTATTTGTAGATAATATTTTCCGGTTTTCACAAGCAGGCTCAGAAGTTTCTGCTCTTCTTGGAAGATCTCCCTCCGCTGTTGGTTACCAACCCACACTTTCCGAAGAAATGGGAATTCTACAAGAACGAATTACTTCGACCAAAAAGGGCTCTATTACTTCTTTCCAGGCAGTTTATGTCCCTGCGGATGATCTTACTGATCCAGCACCTGCTAATACATTTGCTCACCTTGATTCCACTATCGTTTTAGAACGTTCAATCGCAGAACTTGGGATCTATCCTGCGGTAGACCCTCTTTCATCCGTCTCGAATGCACTCTCGCCCGATATTGTTGGTGAGGAACACTTCGCAGTCGCACGTGGAGTTCAGGAAGTACTTCAGTCTTACAAGGACTTACAGGATATCATTGCAATCCTCGGCTTAGACGAATTATCACCCGAACAAAAACAAACTGTTTTTCGTGCCAGGAAGATTCAAAAGTTTTTATCCCAACCCTTTCATGTTGCTGAAGTTTTCACAGGGGTTGCTGGTCAATATGTTTCCGTAAAGGATACTATCAAGGGATTTAAAATGATTCTAGACGGCGACTTGGATGAGGTATCTGAAAATGATTTCTACATGAAAGGCGGAATTGACGGGGTTATAAACCAAGAAAATTCCTAATTATTACCGAGTTCAAAAGATGCCAGTTATCCTAGAAATTGTTACTCCAGATTCAATCGCCTTTTCGGAAGAGGTTGAACATGTAGTGGTACCAACAGTTAATGGAAAGATCGATTTATTACCAAAGCATATTCCGATCATTGATCGAGTAATAGCGGGTGACATCAAAATTAAATGGAACGGTGAAGAGAAAATTTTGGCGATCGGTTCAGGATTTGTTGAATCATACGGAAATAAGGTCTCTATTATAGTCGATCAAGCAGTGGATGTGTCCAACGAGGACGAACTTGCGATTGAAGAAGCTACTAACAGGGCAAAAATTGCCTTGGAGGAAGGTAAGAAAAGTAACCTCGACCAATCACAAATTGATTTGCTCGAAGCCGCTGCCCGCTTTGAAATGGCAAAGAAAATTGCCCGAAAAAAATCTAGATAATACTAGTTTCTTCTTTTTGCATTAGTAAATGTATAAAAGCTGCCCTGTTATGGCATGATTATCAGTTAGTAAATATTTTTTTCTTTAATTCCTTGCAATTTCATTCAAGGTACAACTGAGTAGTAAGGTAGTAATTTGTAATTCCGTGCCCAATTCAAATTACTTTAAATCATCATTGCCCAATGAGAAAAAATATAGAACGCGAACCTGATTTAATTGAGTTCAAGGTTAACTACACCCTAGATGGGGATTTACCTTTAGAAAAGTACTTTTCATCCTACAATTCAACGGACGCACTCAAGGCTTTTGCTCAATCTTGCGTTAAATATCTTGCTGAGAAACCGATATCTGATCTCGAGATGAGATGCTTCACCTGTGCATTTGCAAATCCCGAGGAGCAATATTTGCAACAACCTGCACCAATTCCCTTGCCGGACCCAATACCCGAATTTGACCAAAACGAGTTGGATAGTCCCGCATTAGAGTTTACCGAAGAACCAATTACCGAATTGGAGATTACTTCACTTGCTGGGAACGATGATACTCAGGAAATAGTGGATGCACCTGAAGGAGTAGAGGAAGAAATAGATATTTTCGCGCCGCCTGTCACAAAATCTGAAAAAGTAGATCCTCGCCTAAAGCATGCCGAGCTAGTGGCCGAATATTCAGCAAATGTGAACAATATCCAAATTGAAAACCAAAAGAATTTAGAAGAATATAAAAACTTGATTTTAAAAACTAATTTACGAATTAAAGAAATTTTACAAAGAATTAATGTTCTAGAAATTTCAGAATATTTCAAATGGTCTGACAAATGGACGGATGTTCCATTACCCACATATTCAAGTCTGGTTCAATAAACCTTCCATTTTGAACGGTTAAGAATGGTGGGCCCTGTCGGGCTCGAACCGACGACCTGGCGATTATGAGTCGCATGCTCTAACCAACTGAGCTAAGGGCCCTCAAACCCGAACACTACAGATACAAAAAATTTGTTCAAGCATGTTATATTAGACAATAAAAGTTTACGAGCTAGGCGAAAACGATTCGAGGCAGTTTCATATTACAATACCATCAATCATTAATTGGTTTCAATCAGATTTTTTGTTACGAATTGTATAAATTTTAGTTACTTTACCTCTTTCAAGAATTACGGCATGTTGTCTGCTCTTATTGATATCCAACTTTAATAAAATACAGTTATCTATGAAATTCGTTGATCTTAAAAGTATGCAATTAGCACTCGGAATTGACACGAGTTACTCACCAGAATCAGTTGAATATAAAGAACTGGTTAATTATGCGAATCTCAAGCTCGCCACCCTTGCCCTACCAACTGTTGGCGATCAAAGTAATAACTCGGCACTGCAGTTAAGTAGTTCATTAATTAAAGAATATCGCGAGAAGGTAAGACTACTTCAAGGCCACCTTTGTCCGACTGATAAACGAATCCAAGATTTCCTCGATCGCCTTCTCGGTATAGACAGACCAAGTATTCCGACCGAATCATTTGTACTTGATCGCCATGGGTTAGCGAGAATTACTTCACTTCCCCTTAATAAAAACTCATTTCAGTCTACAATTATTTCATCTCATCGCCTTGCCCAAGGTGTTCTTCATAATCCTTCACGAGATAGAAGGACAACGTCCGGAGTCTTTCATGTCGCTGATGTCGGTCTTCCCGCCCCTGATGATAAAAAGGTTGTTCCATTAAAAGCGGCAAAAGAATTACTCAGAATTGCACTTAATCCACCCGAGGAAGATATGGTTTTTCCCTTTGCTTCAAAAGAAGTTGATCCTGCCAAGTGCTGGGTTTCTCTTCTTTTACGTCCAGTTGTTTGCCCAAGTGTAGATGGATTTATTCGTGAAAAGTCTATGGAAGTAAGATTTTTTGCTCCCGGGGGTTGTGTTGCAAACTTAGACTTTGTTGAAAGTATCTTTGGTAATGGAGGTGACCCTTTTTTAGCAGAAAATGACGCGGGCTTGGATATTGAAGGCTGGACCGGACATACAGGATGTGTAATCGTGGCACCCCATTTAGCCGGAACACCTAAGAAGTTACTCCAGTTACCCAAAAAGTGTGATGCTACTGACAGGCAAATTCGAGACGGCATGTATTTTGATGATCCAGATGAAGCCTACAACGGAGGCGATCCTTTCAAACTTACGTTTCGAGATTCATCAGGAATGATAGTAACCATTCTTGCCGATAACTACTTCGGGTATTGTAAGAAGGAAGTTAAAACACAAATAAGCTTTTCAGCCAATTTATCGGGTCTTGGCGAAGAGGAACATGCGGGAGGTGCTGTAGTCTTTCCTAGCTACGACTTGGGAGAAGAATTCAATCCTCTCGAAATTTTACCTCCCACTCCACAAACGTTTTCTGACACATTGTCAGTTATGGGATGCTCCATGAATGACCTGCAGAACGGCCATCTTGTTGACCCGTCTTTCAAATCAATTATTTATCTTCCAGAAAATGCCGTTTTCAGCCTGAGGGAACAAAGCATTAATTGGGAAGGGGAGGGCAAGGAATCTTACTGCTTAAGAATGCAACCAGACTTTGCCTATATTTTACCATCTGGCTACAAGGTTGAAATGAAAAAGGCTGAACATAATGGCCCCTGGAAATTAATTGGAACGGTAGGAGAAGGATTTTTATGCCACAAGCCATGTACTGTTTCAGGGGGAGGAAAGTCTGAAATATCAAAGCCAATTACCGATGCCATAGTAAGTGGTCCAGTCTATGTTGCTGATTGGGAAAAAGATATGGCGATGACGAAAGAACTTTTTAAAAAGGATTTTTCAAACCGGTTTATAGAACCCGAAAAACATGATCTTCGAAATCGGCCAATTTTAAGCCCCCGTCGTTCACTTGGCTCAGTTATTAAACTGCTTACACCCTCTCGATCTTTATACACGGAAGATTTTAATAAATGGTTAGAATCTATTCCACAAAGAGTTAAAGATTTAATTTTGATCGTAAAGAGGAGACATCGAGTTGAATGGGGTGAAAATTGGGAAGAAGCATTCAGCGTTGATTCAGTCAACGGACAACCCGCCAATGAATTAAGATACCTCGGTACTAAATTAATTACCCGGCATTTGCGTATCGGTTTTGATCAAAAAGGATCGTGGAGATTATTCGCTTTAAGGAAAGACTTTGTCCCAGCTAATAAGATTTTAGCTGAAGATGATATCACTGCTTCCACATTGGCACCCACAAATCTCATTGAAAATATTGGACATGGGAATTTTAAGGAGTCTGCGAAGTTTGTTCATAATTGTGAATACAGATTATTCCAAAGACCAGATGATGCGATTATCAGAGGTTTTGATAAACAAACTGAAAAAGATATAGCAAGACCCGGGAACTTTATTAGTAATTTCGAACCCCTCTCAAAAAAAGACGCACAAGATCAAATCAGTAATACATTATCATTCGAAAACTATACAAAACCAATTAGGGAACTCATTGAATCAGTGGCAGAAAGCCCTAAGGAAGACGTATCTTTTGTTTCTTCCGCAAATCCTCGAATTGTTGATGGAAAGCCCACCAAGAATCCTCGCTATCTTCAAACTAGACCAGATTTATTTGATCCACGATCGGTTTATCTTGCCACCGCTGGTACAAGATTAAAGAGAGGAATAAAAATTGAAAATTCGGTACTTTACCCAGTTCGTGCAGTTTTACCAGGAAGAAGGAATAATCCCGCGGATAAGAAAGCCAACATAAGGCCGCTATGCTGTTTTGCTCCCATCCATTACTTAGAGTTACCCGAACTTTTTATGGATTATATTGTAAGCGTTACCGGTAAATCTCCTTCCACCACAGGAGCGGGTTCTGAAGGAGCGATGACGAAGAGTCCTTTCAATGCTCTATTGCCCATACATGATCTTAATGCCGCTCTAATTTCATATGCGTCAACGGGCCAAGGTGCATTCGTCACATCTGCCGGATATGTGGGGCCAAAATACCAAGTGAATCATGACATTAGTCTTTTGATTCCTGAAATTTGGAGTAGGCTGCGAGATTTTGAAGGTAATCCCCAAGAAATGATCGCTAAAGGTTATTTAGAAAAAGTCCCGGATTTTTCTTATCAGGGTCAAAATCTGCCCACATCCCAGCTTGGATATAGAATTACTAGAAGATTTACTCATGAATTTCTAGGTAGAATATTTACCGATCCAGTTTCAGTTTTGCCGGAAGACATGCTTAAACCGGAATTACAGGATGAAGGTCAATATGCCGATAGCATAAAAAATCTATTGGAAACGGGGAAAAACATAGCACAACGATATTTTAATGATAATTCCATTGAAAAAGCATGCCCCCCACTGAAAGCTTTACTCACGATCATGACTGAAGGAGAATGGGAAGGAAACAAGCTAACAGATAAAAAATTTAGGGATTTGTTTGAACCATCAAATATTCTTCAAAGTGACTGGTATAATGAGCGTTTAAAAACTCGAATTCAAGTTACTCGAAATTACTGGGAATCAAGAATTGAGTACTTGAATAATTTTATAAAAGATCAAGCGAACAAGGAAAATTGTAAAAGACTTTCCATTCTGGAAAAAAAGGAGTTTGCCCTCAATGCACTAGCTGAATTGACAGATAATAAAGCAGCCGTTGATCGGATTTTTGGATGCTTAGGAACTGATCCAAGTTTATTTAGTGAGTGATTTTAAATTTATTTAAATAAATTTCTGAACTCAATTAGTACCTTTGTTAAAGAAGTTCAATTTCCTTCCGATGCTATACCCAGCTTTTTATTGAAGTTGCAAATTTAGTATATTTTAAAAAATATCCCCTACTCTAAGGCGTTTGTTGATACAAAGAGATTACTGGTCATTCGGAAAATTATGATTTGCAAAATCCAAGTATCGCTTCCAGTCATAGGAAGTTACATCATGCTTTCCATCTCTCATATGATAGCCCATTCGATCCTGTTTAAATTTTTCCACCCTTGATTTGCGATTCAATTTTTCATGCCAAGAAGAATTTAATTTAAATCCATACAGTCTGAAAACAGGTTCAGTAGCCTGCAAAGAATAAAATTCACCCATCGGGTCAGCCCATAAATCCTCTGTTGCTGATGCCACATACAAAGGACGCGGTGCGATCATACTGAGGAGTGAATGCTGATCAACTATACAAGTTTCTTCTTGATCATTATATTTTTTATAATTCGGACAAAACCAATGGGGAAAAGAGTCATTAATCCTCTTTACAGTTTCACCAAACTTACGACGACTTATCGCAGCCCCTCCACAACCTGAATTATTTGAAATCACCATTGAAATTCGTTCATCCTTCGCTCCTGCCCAAAGTGCTGCTTTTCCAAGCCTTGAGTGGCCAATAACGATGATTCGCGAATGGTCGAATTGTTCATCGATTGAAATAAAATCCACGATTCGGCTCAATCCCCATGCCCATGCATCAATTGAGCCTCCACTATTCGGCTGTTGTTTTCGGTTTGGATTAAGCAAACCATGGATACCATTCTTAAAGCCATCGTCAAAATCTGGGTCTATTTCTCCATAATATGCTGTAATTAATCCATAACCTTTAGATAATATTTGTTTTATATCCCATCGCGACGATGCGATACCTCGTCCTTCTTCTAACGATCTATTATTTTTTACTCTTTTTCCCGGACGGATCCATCCTTGAGTGATAATAACTTCATTATCTTTGCTGATAGTATGATTACCTCTAAAATTAAGACCCAAGAATACCGGTACAGTCTTTTCTATTTTTGGTGGTAAAAAAACGAGGACATTCAATATAAGCTCATTTTCTCTTCTGCTAAATGTAATACTATATTGCTTACGAATTCCAAACTCAGAATCTCCTGATTCCAGCAACTTTGTTCTCACTTTAAATGGACCTAGTGGAATTTCATTTTTTCCATAAACTTCCTCTTCCAGGTGATTAAGAATCTCAGGTCTTCGAATAGAAATCCATTCTTCCTTGGTAGAAATTTTTCTTCCTAAATCGGATTCAAGCAATAAGGGTAATTCATAATCAGGAACTTTAGATTCATCATAATTATAACCCTTAGGTTGACTTTTTAAATCGTGACTAAGATTTTGAGATAATAATAAATAAGCAAGACAAAGTATAATCTTGAATCTAAATCTGCTCTTCACACTTTTAGACTTACTGTTGATTCTTTTCTGGCAAGAGTTATTTCACAGGAGAGAATTAATTTTACTATGCAGCCAACTCAGGCAATCGATTTAAAATTTGATCAAAATGATGATCCCTTCGCAATCTAGCCGTCGTAACATCTTTTGTCTTAAGAGAATACCTTTTTCTTTCTGCAGTTACCGCTGATGGGTAAACCGTATAATGAATCCACCATGTTCCGTTGTTATTCCAAAGATGATGATTCAAGTTATCTTCGTCTATTCGAAGAGCTAATTCTTCGATTTCATTATGTATACTAATTTTCATTGAGCGTTTTCCTCTCGGTTAACGCACTTTCCCTAGGATAGCTAGAGGAGTGCTTATTTTCGGTTGTGCCAAAACCGCGCATCCCGGTTAAATCGACCTT
>NZ_CAXLMO010000107.1:0-31058 GCF_964187635.1 Candidatus Seribacter sulfatis
TTGCTTCGGGTCTTTTTTCATGTCGTACAGTTCCTCACTTCCATCTTTGTATTTTAGGTAAGACCACTTTTCTGTTCTCATTGAAGTGCCCGCTTTTACAAAGGAAAGAGCGGATTTCTTTACTTTCTTCTGGGGGTTTTGGAGGATTGGGACGAGGCTTTTACCCTCTACACTTGAAGGTATTTTGAGTGAACTCAATTCACAGGCGGTGGGGAATAGATCAACCAATTCTACTATGGATCGAGTTTTGCCGGGCCGGTTTCCCGGAGACTTTATAATTAAGGGCACGCGGGTCACTTCTTCCCGCAGATTATTTTTTTGCCAAAAGTGATGTTCTCCGAGGAGGTATCCATGGTCACTTGTAAAAAAGACGGCAGTTTCTTTGTCCAATCCAAGTTCCTTTAATGCGTTGAGTATCCGACCGACTTGCTCATCCATAAAAGTCACGGTGGCGAGGTAAGCGGACCACATTCTTTTTTGATTATCAGGGAACTGGTTGATTCCAAATTGAAGAGAGTTTGAGTTTGAGATAGCCGCTTTGGGCATGTCTTTCCAGTCATTTTTGGGGACATAGGGAAGTACCATGTCGGCGTATGGGTAGGGTTTGAAATATTGCTCGGGTGCGACACTGGGGTAATGTGGGCGAACCAAACCGGTCGCGAGGAAGAAAGGCTTTTTATCCTCTTTTAAGTGTTTTAATAATTCAATCGATTGGGTGGCCGCTTTCCAGTCCGGTTGGTCCGAGCCGTCTCCGATATAGTCAACCGTTACAAACATACGGTAGGGCATTTGAGTGGACTGCCTTCCCTTGAGCTCGGTGGTGAATTTATTAAGGTTTAGGCAGGCGTAATTTCCCGGCGTGTGTGCTTCTGTTCCAGACATATTATATTTGGCAGACCAGCACTCCGGTATGTCTTGTCCGTCGGTACCGGCAATAATGTCGCCGGGCACCCGCATGTGAAAAATTTTACCGACCCGGGTGCTGGAAAACCCGTTCTTTTGAAAATGTTCGCCCCAGGTAATTTCTTTTTTTCCCACATATCGGCCACGCATAAAACTGGCCCGGGAGGGTGCACACGAAGTACCCTGACAGTAGGCATTCTGAAAAAGAGTCCCTTCTTCAGCCAGTCTGTCAAGATGGGGAGTACGTGCAATTTTATTTCCGTAACAGCCGAGAGCATCCGCTTTCAGGTCATCAGAAACAATCAGGAGAATGTTTCTGATTTTCGCATTCGCTTCCCAAATCGTTAATGACCAAAGGAGCAAAGCGAATAAAGCTCTCATTTCGATTTCAGGTAATTGAGGCTTTTCCGAATACTTTTCAATGGTGCAGGGGATTGGTCCTGTTCCACATGACAATGTATTACCCCACTTTGTTGGGCAACTTTCATAATTGGTTCCATCTTGATCATTCCGTCTCCAATCTCATCAAAAGTATCGGGAGACACCTTCCCGAAATGGGGGAGCTTTGTATTCTTTTTGAGATCTTTTAAGTGGAGTTGTGACACCCGACCTTTCAGTTTTTTGATCATTGTGACCGGATCGACACCTCCCAGCTTTACCCAAAACACATCCAATTCAAAAGCCATTTTCGTAGAAAAGTTTTCGATGAATACATCATAGCCAGTTTTACCACCTTCCATGGGTTTAAATTCAAAGGCATGATTATGGTAGGCAAGTTGGATTTTGGCATCGGCTGCCTTTTCGGCTGCCTGATTGAGGAGTTCAGCCACTTTCTTATACCCGTCAATATTTCCCCGGTCGGTTTCGGCAAGGTAGGGCACAACTAAATGAGAAAGTTCGAGTTCATTGGCAAGTTCGAGAATCTTCTCGAACGAAGGAACTCCTTTTCTTTTTGGGTGGAGAACCGCGTTCCAATCAAAGTGGGACGAATGAACCTGCATTCCATTTTCTCTCGCCCTCTTGATCATTGTAACCGCCTGGGGAGAAGGAAACCCATAAGGTTCGACTTGCTTGTATCCCGCTTTGGCCACTTCTTTGATTGTGCCGGCAAGATCCACTGATATTGGCTTACGAAGAGTGTAGAGCTGTATGCCGATCTGGTTAAGAAAAGGAAGATTTTGAGTTCTTGCGAATAAGGGGAGCGAAAGTAGTGCTCCGCCCGAATTTATTAGGAAATTTCGTCTTTTCATAAATTATTTCCTGAGGGGATTAATCAATAAAGGCAAGAAATCATTCGATCGCTTTTTCTTTTTTTGAATCGGAGTCCACAGATTTGGAAGGAAATAAGGTGAGTCTTATTTTTTGAACGATTGAGGAAATAAATAGTCCGAGATGTAGGCAGGTTGGAAGGGCTGCAGATATTCCCATTATTAGACCAAAGTAAATATTTTTAGCATTTTCTTGACCGGTCGGGTCTTGAATTGCTTGCATAGCCCGAGAGGTGTATTTATTACCTCTGTCGGATAGTTGCTCAGGCACGGATTCCCATAAACTGATGAGCCAACCACCAAAACTAAAGACAAATAAGACCCAGAGAGTGGCAAGAATTGCAATCACGAGGTCAAGAGAAAGGTGAAACACATATTCGGATGTTTTGGTTGATGCGAGTGCCCGTTTAATAATCCAAATCGTTACAAAAAAGGAAAGGCTGTCAAAAAGTGCCCCCAATAAACCAACAGGAAGTTGAAGCTTAATATAATGAGAGGCTTCATGTGTCTGCATATAAAAGGGAAAAGCGGTGTATATCGCCCACCAATAACAGGCAATATTCAGAGCGACAAAAAATAAGAAGAGAAGAGGAAAGAATATCTTGATTGAGCCCCGCTTCCGTTCATAAATATCCAGAACGATGTGAAGAGAGTCTCTCCATGTGGCAATGATTTGCTGCATCTCTACCTCATTGATTTAGAGGGGTTACAGACTGATATGTCTTTCTTCCTCTACCGATTGCTCGCAGGCTTCAATCATTTTCATACAGGTTAACGCGTCTTCCAAACTGGAGAGTGGTTTCTCCCCTTTACCAATAACCTGTTCCAGGAAATGCGTCCCCATCGCACGGATGGTGTAGGGATAGGCAGAGTAGGTTTGAGAATGAACTGTTGCGGGTGTGTTTTCAACCCAGTCTCGATAGCTATAGCGACTGGCTCCTTTAGTTCCAATTACCTTAATCATGAAAGTCCATGGATCCCCTGCATGGTCATCAGAGGCAAAACTTGCACATAAATGAGAAAGAGAATTATTTTTCATTTTCATGGTTACCATGGCGATATTTTCTTGCGGTACAGAACCATCGTTCACCGTAGCTTTCATACAGGAAATTTTTTCGGGAGCTCCTACCAAATAAAGTGTACAATAGGCATGATGAGTAAGAATTTGTCTAATTACTCCGGGATATCGACTGGCCACTTTTTCCGGGTGGTGAATGTTGTAGAGAACATAGAGCGAGACGAGATCACCAATCTTTCCACTTTCGATCAAATCCTTTGCCCGAGTCACAGAGGGTTCGTAAATATAATTATGAACTGGCGCCACCTGTACTCCTTTAGCTTGTGCGGCTTGTTCTAAATCCTGGATTTCCTCAATTGTGGTCGCAGTTGGCTTTTCAATTAAGACATGCTTTCCCGCATCAATTGCCATACGTGCATATTGATGGTGGGTTTCCATATTGGTAAGGACATAGACCACATCGACGGATTGAATCAACGCTTCGACTGAATCAAAAACTTTGCATTTAAAAAGCTTACTTTTTTCCTCTGCTTTTTCTCGGGTTCGGTTCCAAATACCGGTGAGTTGAGCATTTGGAGAGGATTGTACTCCTTCTGCATGTAGTAATGAAATATCTCCTGCTCCAATAAATCCAACTTTTATCATTCTTTTATTCATTTCTTTTTTTGATGTGAATGACAAGTTTAACTGATTGTTTTTCTTTTGAGCTTTTAACTTTTCTGGAACTTGGCATCTTGTAGTCGGGTGATTAATAATATTATCAAATTTTTCCAAAATCGGTTCTCAGTTTCTCGTGCATTACTGTTAGTGGTTCTCTTCGCGGTAGTTTTATTAGCGGGTATTTGGTATAGTTTACCCACTTTGGTCGAATGGGGGGTTGAAAAGCTAGCCAAAGAGGGGGGTAGCCCGAATTTTGCAATGGAGGTCTCTGAATTAGACCCATGGAAGACTAGAATTGTAGATTTATCTCTTGGGAGTGAAGGAGATTCGATCGCAGTTGAACAAATAGATATTCTTTACGATCCAAGTAAACTTGCACTGGGTGAAATTAACGCATTTTCTATTACCGGACTTTCCTTCGAGTCAAATCTCGATTTTGATGATTCCAGTGAAGAGGTGGATACTGAAAAATCATGGGGTGAAATTTATAATTTTGTAAATGAAGTTTTAATAAATCCCCCGCTTTCCTACCTCAGAATAAGGGACTCTGATTTTTCTATTTTCGATCAAAATGAATCGATTGAATTCTTATTTTGGTCATCAACGGACTTTTTGGAAAACCTGATTCACCTCACTGTTGATTTAACAATGAATCAATCTTCTTTATTGGGAGAAATTAATATTAGCAGGGAAGAGAATGCTACTTTTATATCCACCGCATTCGATGTGAAGGATGTGGGAGTTTTGTTTGATGATATTGTCTCGTATTCAAGAATTAAGGAACTAATACCAAATGAACTTGGGGTGTCGGCGGGCAAGTTGGCAATCGACGGCTTAGCCCGAATTATTCCAACTGGTCCAGAGGATTTATTTGTTGAATGTAATGGGTCTGGCTTTTTGTTGGAATGGGAGGAGCACAATTTTTCGATTCCCCAATTTATGGTTTTTTTAACTCCTGAAAATGAACATAATTGGACTTCCAATTCCTATGCGAATGTTCGTTATGAAAATAACTTGGTCGCCGATGGCATAAATTTATCCGTTGACCAGGAAGAAGAGCGAATTGAATTGAGGGGAGGCATTAGTTATTTGAAAACAGACAATCTTTTTCCACCGTTAGAAATTTTTGGTTTACGATTTCCAAATCTACAGTTTCAAATTCAGGACTTGGAAAATCTTGCCTATGAGAAGGAACGAACAATCGCATTTAATGAGTTCTCTTATGAGAATCAATTCTTACGATTATACAACGGAACCCTCTCTTTCCTTTTATCCCGGGATCGGAATTTAAACCTAAGAATTTTTCCCCTTGATGGTGCGTTGTTAGATTTGGGAATTTCTTTTGTTCAGTTTTCCTATTTTGGAAGAGTTAATTTAGATGATTTCCCAAAAGTTGACTCACCCCAGGTTCTTCTCGGTGAACGGGTAATTTCCGGAGATGAAGTATTGCTCGAAAAACTAGCTTTAACCTTTCGCGTTCAAGATTTAACCCATTTTGTTATTAATTTACTTTCTTTTAAAATGTCAGGAAACGAATTTGAATTTAATCCTGCAAATATGATTGTTGGAATTTCTGATACGAACGCTCAAAAAATAAATATAAAATTTGATAAAACTAGTTTATCCATACCTAATCAAAATGTAACTCTTACTGGTTTAGACGGGTCGATTGAATTCAATTCATTGGACCCTTTGGAAACTAATGGTACTCAAACGATTTGGTTTGAAACATTACAGGCTGGGGGAGTTGAGCTCAAAGATGGAAATTTTAGTTTCGAAATTCTTCCTGATGGTACCTTTTTAGTAAGTGAAGGAAATGCTTTGCTTTATGACGGTATCATCGGATTAATGGAGAGTAGTTTTAATATGTATGGCGACCAAATGACGATTAATACCTCTGTAATTAAAATGGATGGACAGAAAATAGTTAATTTGATCGAAGGCTTAGATGTGGAAGTAAACGGAACTTTCTCTGGGCGTATTCCTTTTTCTAATCAGGATGGAAAGTGGGACTTTGAGGGTGGTTATTTACAATTGGACTCGAGTACAAATGCAAAATTAAAGTATAAATCAAACGGATTTTTAACCAATGGAATTCAGGAAGGTTCACAGGAGTACAAGCGTATGAAGATGACAGAATTGGCTTTAGAAAACCTAAAACTGGACTTTCTTAGAATATCTTTTGAAGTGGAGGGAGATGAAAGGAAAATCCTAGGTAACATTCGTGGGAAATCTACAATTAAAAAAAATACTGAAGTCTCTTTAGATTATCGCCCTAAAATTATTGCTGGATTAGCTGAAATAATGCATAAATTAGATCTTAAAAAATTAGGTCTGTAATTTAATATACTGTGGGAATTAACTTATCAGTTGCAGGGAATCCGAGATATTAATAAGTTATGGTCATGAATCAGGTCTTTCTATTTCTCTTTCCTTTAATTGTTTTGTTATCATTTGGTTGTACGGTTATGAAAACCGAACACCACATCACACTAGATCATAATATATCTATTAAAATTGAGAAGGAAGTAAATGACTTCCTTGACGACTTATATGGCGATGAACCGGAATCCAACTAAATAATCCTACCAATCCAACTGATATGAAATTTCAATCCTTTCTTTCTTTCTTTCTTTTTTCCGTTTTGCTGGCAACATTTGCAAGTGCTGATTCCAGTCTTACTTCGCGAATGAAAGCACGTTTGCCCGATGTTCTCACCGCCAAAAATAGTGGAGCGATTGGAGAGGGTTTAAATGGTTTATTGTCGACCCGAGATAAAGCGACAGACAGCGATAAAAAATTAGTGGCAGATGAAAACAAAGACCGATTAATTATCTTCCAAATGCTTGCCAAAAAAACCGGGGGTGAACCAAGCGATGTTGCCAAGAAATTTGCTAAAGGAATTGCGGCAAAGGCAAAAAAAGGTCATTGGTTTAAAAATTCTTCGGGAAGTTGGGTTTCCAAGTAAAGTTTTTTTTAATTTTGGGTTGGGGTTGCTCCTTCCTGCTCCTCTTTTCTTGCCGCGGTAATTTAGACGGGCAGAATCATTTTCCTGTTAGCCATGATTCTTCTGAAAATACGGTTCAGATTCTAGACGAGGAACTGGCTCAAACAAAAGATTCATTGGTATCTCTTGCCTTAGAATTGGAATGGTTAATTCTAAGGAAAGAAATTGTTTTGGCAAAAACTCGCTCTAATCAATCTCGAGAGTCCTCATTAAAATTAGAACGCGAGTTTTCAAATTTTAAAGCGTTAGATAAACGTTTTCCTTCTCCCCATGGTTTTATTTTGGAAAAGAAAAAAAGGGAATGGGAAGCACGCTTGCAAGTAAAAAAAGAGGAGACTAAACGGTTGGAAGCAATAGTTCGCTTACTCAATCGAGATATGGTTGAGTTGGTTGATAAGCTTAGTCACAAAGGTTTTCGTTATCAACTGCCTGGGATCACTTCAGAGCAATCAAGATTACAGATCGCTGAATGAAGAATATTGCAACTCATTCTATATGCAAACAATATAAAAATTATGGAAGTTATCCTTGAGCGAATATTGAACCATCCCTTACTCAGCTTTGCGTTGGCCTTGTTGTGTATTCTGCTTCTTTTTGCGGTACTTAAAGGACTTATTAAGCTCATTATAATAGTACTGGTATTGGGGGCCCTTTATTTTGGGTACATTTCTTTTCTTCAAGACGATTTTCCACTGCCTGAAATTGACGAGGATTTAATCGAACAATGGGATGAATGGACCGAGCCTTTCCGTTCCCTTGACTTTAACGATACTTTTTCTGATTTGAATAAGACGATAAAAGGATTTACTGAATCGCCTTCAGAAGAGTGAGCAGATTTAAGTGTAAATGAAATTACCTTGGCCCTTGTATTTGGCTTGGAAGCAACTTTTTCCGACTCAGAAAAAAGTATCTTTCTTTTCTCTTTTGGCAGTTGTGGGGGTCGCATTGGGTGTCAATGTCATGATCGTAGTGATCGCCTTCATGCAGGGATTTCAAGATAAGTTCAGGAATGATATAATTAATGCCCAGGGGCACGGTCGAGTGGTACCTCTTCAGTCTTCTTTTGACTGGAGAGAGATGCACCAAAAAATAGAAGATTATTCTTTTATCGACCAGGCAATGCCTTACCTGCAAGGGCAAATTCTTTTACAAAAGGGCAAGTATAACTCAATCCCATTCGCGATGGGTATTGAGCCTACTGCCGAGACTCCGGTCTTCGATATTGATTCGTTTCTCGAAGGGGGAACGATTCGCATGAATTCTCATGACTCGGAAGACATTACCCCGGTACCCACGATTGAGAGTTTGGAGGATGAGGTTGTCTTTATCAGTACCCAGGTGGCAAATCGATTAGGAGTACGACCGGCAACCGCGATTCGCTTTCATGACTCAAATCAATCCACCAGTTCAATTGCCAGTCAAATCACGATTTCTCGCCTTGATCCATTTGTGGAGTCCGGGGAATGGGAGGTGTTATTTACCAGCGATCAAAATTTTACAGTTAAGGAACTTAGCAGTGGTGTGGAATACCACGCAACACTCGCCAACGGTTTAATTGACCGAGGCTTTGGCATTCCTGTTTTCGAGGCATTAATTAACTCCGAGCCTTTTAAAGAGGGTGACCTTTTTCAATTCCATGTCTTTAAAGCTTCTATTATTGAAGTTTATTCTCCCTCCATGATTGAGACGGCAAAGGCGGATGAGATGGTTCCTCCTCGAGAGGTTCGAGTTGGAGGAATATTTGAAGTTCCCTGGCAGGGATTTCATACCGAGGCCCTTATTAGTACGATGAGGTTAATGCAAGACTTGCGAGTAGAGGAGGACCGAATCGATGGATTTTATATTAAGGCGGTTGATTCAGTAGCAAAGCGCGAAAACCGATTGGGTGAGTCCTGTTCTGAGTTACAGAATTCTCTTGGAGAGGGGTGGAGAGTGATTCCCTGGTTTGTAGAAAATGCCTGGTTTTTTGATTTGTTGAAATTCGAAGAATATTTAATGACTTTGATCATGGTGCCCATTGGCTTGGTTGCCGCGTTTGCAATCGCAATTGCCTTAATGACATCGGTGTTAAGAAAAACCCGGGAAATAGGATTATTAGTTGCAATGGGAGGGAGTCGAATTTCTGTCGGAACGGTATTTTGTCTGCAGGGTTTTATTATTGGTTTACTTGGCTCAGTGCTTGGATGTGGATTTGCATTATTATTCATGTATTTTCGTGATGAATTAATGACTTTTATTGTACATCACATTGCCGGTGAAGAGGGGCAGGCTGGAGTATCTCAGTTTTATGATTTTTATAGCTTACAAATTTATTATCCCTGGGAATCGCCAGAAAGCTTAAATACGTTCCTTACCTTTGCTTTTTTTGCCATCTTAATTTCCACATTTGCCGGCCTATTACCCGCTTGGCGTGCCACTCGATTAAACCCTGCTGACGCATTACGAAGTGAATAATATAAACGACCCGGTTTTACAGGTAAAAGGATTATCTAAGAGTTTTCTATTTGAGGATCAAAAAATTGATGTGTTGCACGATATTGAATTAAGTATTTTGGAGGGAATGTCATTAAGTATTCGCGGAGACTCTGGCTGTGGAAAAACAACATTACTAAACTTGGTAGCAAGATTAGAAATGGGGGATTGTGGAGAAATTTTTTGGGGACAGCATAAGATGAGTGCCAGTGCGTCCTGCAATTCCAAGGAAGCATCTCTTCGGTCCACTTTTTTGGGCGTTGTGTATCAATCGTATTATTTAATTCCAGAATTAGATGTTTTGGAGAATGTACTGATTGCAGGAAAACTCTCTGGTTCATACGGTCCTGGAGTTCGAGACCGTGCTCGTGCACTTTTGTCTAAAATGGGAGTGGGAAATAAAGAAAAACAAATTCCAACCAAACTATCGGGTGGAGAGAGACAGCGAGTGGCCATAGCACGTGCC
Organism: Candidatus Seribacter sulfatis; assembly: GCF_964187635.1. Taxonomy (NCBI): domain Bacteria; kingdom Pseudomonadati; phylum Verrucomicrobiota; class Opitutia; order Opitutales; family Candidatus Seribacteraceae; genus Candidatus Seribacter; species Candidatus Seribacter sulfatis. The sequence goes on from NZ_CAXLMO010000107.1 coordinate 9,795, forward strand.
TTGATTAATCAACCCAAACTAATCCTTGCTGATGAACCCACTGGAAACTTAGACGAACGGACTGGTGGAGAGGTTATGGATTTATTATTGATGAGCTGTGAGGAGGAAAACGCGGCCTTGATCTTAGTGACTCATAACCCAAGCTTTGCCAAGGCGACGAATGACTCCATATTTTTAAAGAAGGGGAAACTAGCAACCGAATAAAAAACAATTACTATGGGAACAAAAGAGGGTGAAAAGATAAGGTGTGGAGTGGCAGGAGTTGGTTATTTGGGACAACATCATGCGAGAATTTATAATTCTCTTGATTCCTGCCAACTTGCGGGAGTTTATGATCCAGACCCAAGTGCGAGGAGTGCGGTAAGCAACGCGGAGGATTGTGAAGAATTTATTGACCTTAAAACGCTGGGTGAATCCTGTGATGTTGTCAGTGTTGTTTCACCCACGGATCGACATGCTGAAGTTGCGATTCCCTTAATGGAAGCGGGGTGTCATGTATTAATTGAAAAACCGTTATGCGTTTCCTTAAAGGAGGCCGAGGAAATTCTTACTGTTGCCCAACAAAATAAAGCAATTGTTCAGGTCGGACATATTGAACATTATAATCCAGTGATGACTTTTTTGGAGGAGGCAGTTGATCAACCGAAGTACCTTACTGTTGAAAGGCTCGCTCCCTTTCAACCACGTGGCACTGAAGTGGGAGTAGTGTTAGACCTAATGATACATGATATAGGAATTGCGATGTCACTTGTTGGCTCAGCTATTTCAAAGGTAGATGCGATCGGAGTAAAAGTACTTTCACCCACCGAGGATATCGCAAATGCCCGAATTGTTTTTGAAAACGGATGCGTTGCCAATTTGAGTGCAAGTAGGGTAAGTGAGAAAAAGGCTCGCGAGATCAGGGTCTTTCAAAATAGTGGTTATTTATCCTTGGATTTTATGAATCAAAAGGGCCATCTGATTACAAAAGAGGGGATTGCTTTGAATAAGAAGGATGTACCCGTGGAGAAAGGGGAACCACTCGCTCTTGAACTTGAGTCTTTTATACAATGTGTGCAAGGCGCATTGACTCCGAAGACTGATGCTACATTTGGCAAAACGGCCCTTGAAATCGCGCTGTTAATTACCAAGCAAATAAACATCTCCCTGTGACTTGATTAGAAATCTACAATTCAATTCTCCTCCCGACGGTACGGTCGATCTACTCGTAGTTGCGGGGGAAGCTTCTGGGGATGAGCACAGTGCGTTGCTTGTTTCAGGGTTACTCAAAAAGTTTTCCAATTTCCAAATCTCTGCCATTGGGGGTAAGAGGGTAGAGAAAGAAGGGGCCCATCTTGTTTACCCCTTGGTAGAGCATGCAGTAGTCGGGGTGGTGGAGGTATTAAAAAATTACAGCACTTTTAAGCAAATTTTTAAAAATACTATAGAATGGATTATAAAGTATAAACCCAAGACAATTCTACTTGTCGATTATCCAGGATTTAATCTTCGACTTGCCCGTGAACTTAAAAAACTCGGAGTTTCAGTAAAAGGGGGAGGCACGGTAAAGGTTTTACAGTATATCAGTCCACAACTTTGGGCTTGGAAGGCAAAGCGCCGTTTTGAAATGGAAAAGATCTTGGATGGCTTAGGAGTTATTTTTCCTTTTGAAGTGGATTGTTATAAAGATACCAGTTTGCCCGTTGCGTTCGTTGGACACCCATTTGCACAGTCCGAGTATAAGTGTCCTATCAGTTATGCCCCGGAAGGCCCGCTACTTCTTTTACCGGGTAGTCGAGTACAACCAGTTCAGAGAATCTTACCCGTTTTCTTGGATACCTTGGATCCTTTATTCATTGATTTCCCGAATTTACAAGTTTCTATTCCCGTACCTAATTCACAAATTCGAACAGTGGTGGAGTCTCTATTATCTTCCCGGGCTACAATTAAGGATAGAATTAATGTAGTGGAATCGGACCTGAAAATGGAAGCGAGAGCTGCGTTAATGAGTTCAGGTACAATGTCTCTTTCTTGTGCAATTGCAGGGGTGCCTGGCGTAATTGCATATCGGGCACACCCCCTTACTTATTTGCTGGGAAGATTTCTTGTTACGATTCCATTTTTAGGAATGGCAAATATTTTAATTCCCGAAGCTCCCCCTTATCCTGAATTCCTCCAGGGGCGGGCAAATCGAAAAAATTTATACCAAACAATTCTGAAAGTACTTCAGAATGAAGATTCAAAAGAGAATTCTCAATTCGTGGCAAAAAAATTATTGAAACGCTTGCAAGTTCCCGATGAACAAGGAGTAGTTGAATGGTTGAGTCAGGAAATTTCTCTTGTCTGAGTCATTTGTTCCCATAATTTTACCGCTCTTCTCGCGAGAGCACCCTTACAGCGATCAACTTCGGAAATTCTTGATTTCAGGTTCTCATTCGCAATGGTCGATACATCGTCCATGTTGTAAAGAAATACATTTTCTATCTGAGACACTTTTTCTTCGATGTTGCGAGGAACGGAAGCATCAATAAGAAAAAGTGGTTGGGAAGGTCTTTTCTTCATAGACTTTTTAATATCTCCGTAATCAACTAAAGATTTTCCACTTGCGGTAGAAGTTAAGATAACATCAAAAAGGTGCATCGATTCTTTAAACTGTTCAAATGAAAGTGCGAATCCACCAAATTTCTCTGCTAATTCAGCTGGTTTATTACGGCAGAGCGGGCACCAGTCAAACGTACGTCCAGTAACAGTGATCGCTTGTGACCCCCTTGATTTAAAGGCCTCAATTGTACTCTCCGCTACTTCACCGGCACCCACCACCAGTAATCTACAATTGGATACTTTTCCAAAAATTCGCCGTGCGAGTTCGCATAATACATTTCCCAGGTTTACCTGTCCGCGGGAAATACCGGTATTGGTACGAGCCCATTTGGCTGCTTGAAATCCTTTTTGAAAAAGTCGATTTAACATTTTCCCTGCCGCTTTTCTTTGACACGCATCTTCATAGGCCTTCTTTACTTGTCCCAGTATTTCGGTTTCTCCGACCATTTGGGAATCGATTCCTGAAGTTACTTTGAATAAATGATCAACGACTTCATGATCGTTGCGTTGGTAAGAATGTTGACTTAAAAAATCTGGATCTAATTTTCGAAAATTACTGAGATATTTTCCAAGAGAGTCAAAGGAGAAACTTTTTTGAGCCGCACCATAAATTTCAGTGCGGTTGCAAGTATTTAAAAGAAGGTATTCATCTAAGCCTTCGATTTTACCAAGGCCATTATAGAATTCATCAATTGAGTCAGGCGGTAAACTGATTCGCTCACGAGCTGCCAAATCTGCAACCTGGTGAGAACTACCCAGTAAAAAAAGAGATTGATTGATTTCCTGATTCACGAGCTTAATTCCGAAGACTTAACAGGGATAATTTCTTGTTTTGCATCCTCTCGGTTTTTCGAGTTTACCAATGCAAGACTTCCGATTGCCAACAAGAAAAGAATGATCGAGATTTTGGCAAATTTTGAACCATAGATTCGACTCGTTAGATGGAGAAAAAAAACAACGCTATATCCCAGCCAAAGTAATATTGTAACCGCTAGCTTGATTGAGGAAACGAATTCAGGATGCCGAGTCCAATGCATTCCCCCGACCAATATCGAGATGGTCAGAAAAATAACTCCAACTGAGAGCAGTCTCCAACAGGCAACCTCCAGGTCATTAATGGGGGGAAGAAAGGATCCTAGTTTATCGAATTTCCGGGAGAGGAGTGCTTTTCTTTGTATTAAATACATCCCACTTACAATTGCTAAAAGTGAAAAGACACCATAGCTAAAAATGGCAATGGATGCATGTAATTCGATCCATGGATTAGAAAATAATTTCTGATAATCGGGTGCCAGCCAATACATTGGGTCCGTATTGGGCAAGATGAGTGTGAGCCAACCAGCACCAAATGAAAGTCCTGCACAAAATGAACCCAACAGGTCAAGTCTCCACAATAAGCGAAGAATAAGAAAGGTGAGTATTAATGACCAAAGAATGAATTGAATTCGTTCTAATGTATTTCCTAATGGACATCCATGAATTTCCAAACCCCTTAGGTAAAGGGCACGAGTATGTAACAAAAAACCTATTATTATACCTGCTAAGGGTGCTTCATTAAGGGGCGACCAATTCAGTCGAAAGGTTTTAAGGAATCCGAGCAAGAATGCAGATCCGTATAACCCTCCAGCGATCCACATTAAATCTCGGGCATCATTGAAGTTCATAACCAATGTTGAATAGAATCAATTAGTAGGACAGGGCAAATAAGATATACTGAAATCGAATGATAGAGAAATGAACTGGTTAAGCAGTCTGGTGAACGGGTTTGGATCCAAAAAATTGTCTCATCGCAGAACAGTCTTTTCCTTCACAATTCACACAACAGGGACGGATAGAAGAATTATACTTTTCCTCCATGTGCTTGATAACTAAACGAACACACAGGTCAATAAATTTTTCTTCCAAATTGAAGCAGTCGACACGAGCAAAATGATCTACCACTTCTTCTGCATAACCACGAAATTCAATATCAATTTCATCCAGGGTTTCAATGTGATCAGTGGTGAAGGCGATGGGCACCATAAGAATTGCCTTTTGTGTAGTTTCTGCGATCACGGTCGGAGTTCCGGGAGTTAGCCATTTGGTGCGCTGTGGACCCACTTTACTTTGCCATGCTAACGCACCCTCATGTTTCAAGCCTTCTTTCTTAAGCACCTTTTCTATGTTTTCGTATGAACCTGTGATCTCCTCATTGTATTTATCCCCTTTTTCAAGACAGTAGGATTCTGGAAGGCTATGGGCGGAATAAATAATTCTTATTTCTTCATCTTGTAAGCCGTGAGCCTTTTTCATTTCCTCGAATTTTCTTTTGATGAGAAATGCCCAAAGCTCAGTATAATCCTCACGGTCCCACCATTGATCGATAACCGAAATTTTACCGTTATGCTTGCCAGCTTTATTCTTGTCCAACCATCGATATGCATCGCAAAGTGAGGAACCGCTAGTTGAACAGCTGTGCTGAGGGTATTGTGAAAAAAGGACAATACGTTCTGCATTTTCGAAGTTCTTGATCATCTCTCCTGTTCGGGGTGAGGAGTAGCGAAACCCGGAAACACAAGCATGGGGAGCAGATTCTGGATGTACTTCGTCCAGTTTTTTTGAAATCTGTTCTGCCTGTTTCTCCATCAACTTTAAAGTTGGTGAGTATTGACCAATTTCAGCATATCGTTCCTGGATTTTAGGAGTCCTTCGCCAGGCAATAAAGTTTCCTAGGATTTTTTGAAAGGGAAGTTTAAGTAACTCACGATCTTGAAATAGTTCCTTGAGGTAGGGGTGAACTTCATCCTTGTTTTGAGGGCCTCCCATATTGAGGAGAATCACCGCGGTTTTAACTGGTACAGTAGAATCGTTGGCAGACATATAATTTAAATAGTGGTGTGAAATACAGTATGTTTAAAATGTAAGTAAATTAGTAAAGCTTATCGAGGCAATCTTTCCAAGAAAAAGGAGAGAGTTTACGAAAATTCAAATTCACATGCATCCAAGCAGTTGGGTAATGAAACACCGGTGAGGAAGGAACCTGAAAATCGCAGACCTGGATTGAGTGAACTCAGTTTCTCGGCAGCCCGTTTTCTTTCTTTCATTTGCCTGTCCGGGAGAGGAATTGCATTAGGCCATCTTTTAACCTCCATAAAAGTGGGTTCCCCTCGAATGCCAAGCAATTGTGATAACTCGTTTTGAACTAAATCTGAAATTGAGGAAGTTGGCAAATTGGCGAGTGCAGGGTTACGTTCCCCTCCGACAAAAGTAGTTAATAGCACTTCACCATCAGGGGCTCGACCTGGAAAGAGGGTACTCGAGAAAAGGGTTCCGAGAATTTTCAGATTTTCTACCTCGGGTACAAGAAAGCCGAAGCCATCGAGAGGGTGGGAGACATCCTCTTTTTTAAAACCAAGATAAACGAGTGACAATGGATAGTGTTGAGCATCAGCAAGAGTTGAAATGTCATCCCAACCCTGCACCTCGCTCCAATCGATAGAATGAATTTTATGGGATGGAATGGTTGATATTACTTCGTCAAAAACTTCATGCCTTTCTTCGTTCTCGTGATTTTTGAATGTTACGATCCATTGATTATCTTGAGGAGAAATTTTTTGAACAGAATGTTCTAGAAAGATCTGATCATGGAGGGACTGGCTTAGTTTGTTAATCAGTTCTTCCATTCCATTTGGGAATGAGACCAATCGTGCTTTGTCTAGGCTTGGACTCGCTTTACTTTTTTTGACCTGTCGAAATCCCCAAAAGAGGGAGCGGTACTTTTTTTCGATTTCTCCTAACTTTGGAAACGCCTGTTTTAAATTTAAACTTTCTGGATTAGAGGCATAAATACCGGCGAGGAATGGATTAGCGGCATAATCAAGTGCCTCCTTCCCCAATCTTCTTTCTATGAATGAAGCGACACTTTCATCATCCGGTTGCTTGGACCGGGCAATAAAGGGTTCGGCAAGCATCCTTAACTTTCCTGGAAAAGAAAGAAATGGACTGCTAAAAAATGAAGATAGACTGTGTGGGAGGGAGATTACCTTACCATTACGAATTATCATTCGTTTATTGGCGATTGGATTCGCGTCAATACACTCATCCCATGCTCCGCAATTTTCTAATAATTCCCGGGTTTTCTTTAATCTAATATTAAGGGTATTAGCACTGTAATCCAAAAGGAACCCCTTACTCTTTTTGGATTGAATTACTCCACCCAATCGATTTTCAGACTCTAGTAATTGAATAAGATGCCCCTGTTTTTTTTTCTCGAGTGCAATGGATAGGCCAGAGATTCCTCCCCCGATGATACAAATTCTTTTCATAAAATAGGAAGTTTTTATTCTAGTTCTTTGCTTTGAGCTTGGCAATGTTTAGAAAGATCATTCTTTAAGATTGTATGGACGAGATTATTAATAGTTTAACTATAATCACAAAACCCAAGGATGCTCCCAAGGGTAGTTTGGCGAAGGCTTTAAAGAAACTAGATGAGATTGTTGAGGATCCGTCATTCGATCTACATCCTCGTCTGAAACATTTTTTACAGAATCGCAGTTACGAAAAAGCTTTGATTTGGCTCGATAATGGAGTCCCCGAAAAAGGGACTTGCGGAGAATGAGTAAGAGCACGAGACAGAAGAAGAAAATTGCGACCACATCTCAAGAATCAGATTTGGAGAATTCCCCTTTTTCGATTCTAGATGCAAAAGGTTTACCTGATGTTCCTTTACCCCAATCCACTTCTCCAAGAGTTTTGGGTAAGCCTAAATCAAAATTAGGTCAGGGGGAAAGATTAGAAATACGAAGAGAAAAGAGCGGGCGTGGTGGTAAGACTGTAACTACAGTTTTGGGCTTTCCGACCTATCTTGGTGAAGCGAAGAAATCTAAGATGTTAAAGACCTTGAAGACGAGCCTTGGTACCGGAGGTACATGGAACGGTAAAGTAATGGAACTTCAGGGTGATCGAAGGGATGAAGTATTCCAATGGTTTATGGAATCTGGATTCACCCCGGTGCTTGCCGGTGGCTAAGCGTAGTAATGCCTGTAATTAACTGACAGTTTGTTTCTCACCTTCCTGAGAAACAGTGTCGCTAGATTCAGATTTCTTGTCGTCCGTTTTTTTGAAGTCATGATCCTCGATAGGTTCTTGGTTCATCACTTCACTAATATCCTGTTCCCAATCATTTTTAGCCTTACGGAATTCAGTTACTCCTTTGCCCAGTGAGCGGAATAGCTCGGGTACTTTTTTGGCTCCGAACAACAGGAGTATAATAAGAAAAATGAGAATAATTTCTCCGCCACCGAAGTTTCCGATGAAGGCAAGTGTTTGAATTGGAGAGTTGATCATGATAATAAGATATGTTTAGCCGGTGTGAGAGGCAACTTTTTTGTCTAGAACCTTGAATAGTTTATCGAGGAGGCTTACAGACCCAATTGACGTAATGCCTCAGGTTTAGGTTTGTTAACAGAGCTTTGATCGGCTTCAAAAAAGCCGTGTAGTTGCCTAATCCGAGTGGGGTGTCTCATTTTACGAAGTGCTTTGGCTTCGATTTGACGAATTCGTTCACGAGTTACCTTAAATTGACGACCCACTTCTTCCAATGTACGACTGTAACCATCTTTAAGACCAAATCGGAGAGAGAGTACATTTCTTTCCCGTTCTGTGAGAGAATCTAGAACATCGATTATTTTTTCACGCAAGAGCGAGTAAGCTGTCATGTCGTACGGATTCTCGGCTCCTTTATCCTCAATAAAATCACCAAAATTGGTGTCATCACTATCCCCGACCGGACTTTGCAGTGAGATGGGTTGTTGGGCCATTTTCATTATCCCTTGAACTTTTTCCAAGGGGAGTCCCATCTCAGTAGCGACTTCTTCAGGAGTTGGTTCATGCCCCAATTCCTGAATTAATTGTTTTTGAACCTGCATCACCTTATTCAGGGTTTCAATCATATGAACTGGAATACGGATCGTGCGTGCCTGATCTGCAATTGAGCGGGTAATGGCTTGCCTGATCCACCAGGTTGCGTATGTGGAAAACTTATATCCTCTGCGATATTCAAATTTTTCCACTGCTTTCATCAGCCCCATATTTCCCTCTTGGATCAAATCGAGAAAAGAGAGGCCCCGGTTGGTGTATTTTTTCGCAATTGAAATTACAAGCCTAAGATTTGCTTCGACCATCTCCGTTTTGGCACGATGTGCTTGTCTCATGTTCAGACGAAGGTCCTTGATGAGTTGTGCCAATTCCGTGGGTTCCATTTTGAACTCAGTGCGGGCTTGTTTAAGTTCTTCGTTCACCCGATCCATCTTCACCCCTTTACGCTTCACTTTTACCGCATCTTTCTTGGCCAGTTCAACATTGTGCAGGTTGCGAGAAATCGCTTTTAATTCAGGATTAACCTGATTTAAGAAATCTTCAAAGACCTTTAGTTTCAAACAACACTTTTTGAAAATCGGGGCGAGCAGGGCCTCGTAGTTTTTAAAACGAGTAGTGGACCGTTTTCGTTGGGTCTCATTTGCTGCGTTTTCGATACTAATCCAAGCATTATTTATTTTTCGAATGGCATCCTCAAGGGCGATTACCTGTTTTGCTAAGCTTTTAAAATACGATTCTCTACTGTCAATTTTCTTATCGAGTACCACTCGGTCGAATCTTTCCTCGCGGGCAATTAACTTTTTACAAATGTTTAATTGAAAGTTTGCAGTTAAACTGACTGAGTAAATAATTTTGAGGGCCGAACTTTCTGCGGTTTCGATTCTTTTGGAAATATCAACTTCTTCCTCTCTGGAAAGAAGAGGTACTTGTCCCATTTGCTTAAGGTACATTCGGACAGGATCGTCCAGCATGTCGCTTTGGTTGGATCGGGCACTTTCCTCTTCGCTTTCTTCTTTTTTCTTTTTGAATTTATCTACTTCATTGGAATCGAGTAGCTTAATTTCAAGGTTATTAAAAATAGAAATAACATTTTGAAGCTCTTCAGGTTGATTCGCAATTTCGGGCAAAGATTGGTCAATGTTTTTATAAGTAAGGTATCCTTGCTCTCTCGAAAGGTGAATAAGTTCTCTAACTTTTTCAGTAACATCATCGTTCAACGCATGAGGCTCAATGTTTTTGTCCAATTTCTTTGCAATTTCTTTGGCCGAGACAGTTAGTTTGGAACTTGATGCCTTCTTTTTCTTTGCCTCTGTGATAGCTGCCTTTGTTGTCTTTACCTTTTCTACTTTTTGAATTGAAGATTTCTTCTCTTTCTCCACAGGAGATTTCTTTACAGGCGTCTTTTTTGCTGTAACTTTTTTCGTCGCTGCTTTCTTAACAGCAGGTTTGGTAGTGGATTTGGTACTTTTTGTTCTAGGCATGTGAGTATCGGGTGGGCTTGTCAGAGAAAATTAGTTTGGGCGGATGTTTTCGGTTTTTTCGGAGTTCGAGTAGTTCGTGACGAAGTGTGATTAGTGAATCAACTCCGTCTGCTGGTTTATCGAGATCGTGGAGAATTTTCTTTTCTTTCTGTTTAATTGATCGGATGAAAAGTGCAAGTAGACATTCGTTCGCGTGTTGAAGAAAGGAATTTTCATCAAAAGAAGAGACTTCTTGAAAGTAGTTTTGTTGAAAGACATTTCTTTCAGAATCATCTTCCAGAAATTCTTCCATTCGATTGGCTTCAATGGGACCATCAGCTTTTGTTTCTGCCATGATTTTAGCCAAAATCCGCCCCGCTGGAATTTCGAGGTTAAGCCAAGTTGGATCAAAAATTTGGGCAAGCGGGCTTGCAACTCTATCATCATGCAAAAGACAAAATAATAAATCATCTTCGGCTGTTGTCAAACGTGGAGAGGAGTTTTTTGTGGATATTGTCGCGGATTTAGTATTATTCCCTTTGTATTTAGGTTTTTTAGAGCGATTAAATTGAATAAATTCTTCATTCATTGTCTGAAAGGAGACCTTTAAATGTCGACTAAGTTCCTTCAGGTAACTATCTCGCATGATCAAAGAATCCACTTCTGATATAGAAGAAAACACTAACTCACTGATCGCTCTAATTTCAGAAGCTTGTGGGTTATTTTTTCCATTTAGTTTGTAACGAACTGCATACTCGATTGAAGATACTCCTTGTTCCAAAATCTTGGTTAAGCCTTCTGGACCTTGCTCAAGGAGAATTTGATCTGGATCTTTTCCTTCCGGTAGTGAAGTAAAACGGGCATCAAGTCCAACCCGCAAGAAGGTGGGAATATAGGAAAATGCGGCTTTTTGTCCTGCTTCATCCCCATCAAGAAGACAAACTACGCCCTTAGGACTAGATTTACGCATCAGCATGGCTTGCGAATCCTTAAACGCAGTGCCTTGCGGTGCCACCACTGTTTTAAACCCTTCGAGCCAACATCGAATTGCATCAAGTTGTCCTTCCACCAGTATGAACTCCTTGCTTTCATCAATTTCTTTGTTGGCAAGATGAAGGTTGAAGAGTAAATCGCCCTTTAAGAAAATGGGAGTTTCTGGGGAATTTACATACTTAGGAGATTTTCGGTCTCCCCAAACCGGTGTAACGGATAGCAGTCTTGCAGTAAATCCGCAAACGCGACCAATCTTTTCCCGTATTGGAATCATTAACCGTCCACAAAACCGTGAGGCAAATTGTCCGGATTGTTTTTTCTCATTAAATAATCCAGATTTACTCAATATGGTGTCGTTAATCCCTTTTTTTTCTAAGTATCGGCTAAGTGCAAATCGGTCCACTGGAGCGTATCCAATTCCAAATTGACTCGCATCTTCGAGGGAAAATTTTCGCTGGGTAATCCAGTAGTCAAGTGCAACCTTACTTTCATCATTTTTGAGATGAAATTGTTCAGCAAACCATGTCATTGCTAATTCCTGCACTTCATAGAGGTCTGATTTAATTGACTTTCGATAAGAGTTTGATTTCCCCGTTGCATTATCTGCATATCGAATAGGAATGCTAAACCGGTTCGCCAGAAATTCAATGGCCTCAGGAAAAGTTAAGTTTTCCACTTTTTGAACAAAGGAGAGTGCATCTCCTTTTTCCCCCGAGCTAAAGCAATGAAAGAAGCCTTTGATAGAATCAACGTAAAAAGAAGGAGTTTTTTCTTGGTTGAATGGGCTTAATCCAACCCATTTTGCCCCGCTTTTTTTTAACTGAACATAGGGACTGATCAAATCATACAAATCGACTCGATCTTTGAGTTCTTCTACAAAATTTTCTGCATACATGGGCATAATCAAATAAATTCTATTACAGATTTTGTATTTTGATTAATTCCATTTCAGATTGATAATATAAGGGGCTTCCTTTTGGGACAATAGTGAGTAATTTTCTATATAATATTCCCGCGGTAACAGGCATGCGATTTACAATATGGTAACGCCTTGCTAATTGCCACAGAATTTCACCGGAATCCGGGAATCGTTCATGAGTTTTTTCCAACTCTACAAGATATCGGTTTGAAGAGAGAGTTTCTCGAGCGATATTAAGGTAATCCATACGAGTTTTTAAATCATTTGGATTATGACGAATTGCTTCAAGAATTGTCATCTCTGCTTCGCGAATTTCTCCCAGTTGAAAATGTGCTTGTGAGGTTAACCGCCATGCCTCTGAGTCCTTACTGTTCAATTTTATTGAATCTCTCGCATGAATTAACGCCTCAGAATAATTTCCGGAGAGAAAAGAACTCCAACCCAATTCAAGTGGACTCGGTTTTATAAGCTGTGTGTTCTCTATTGAAAAAGCTTCAGCTAAAGTGGTTTGTGGTCCAATGTTTTCATCACTAATTTCTTCCACTTCATTATTTTTTTCTTCGATGTACGATGAATCAGAAAGGGGAGGGGATAGCTTCGGTCCAGATGAAATGACCGCGGGTATTACTTTTTTAGGTTCACTCAAAAGTTCTTGGGCTAATTCGCTAATCGACAAGTTCTGAACTACGACCTCTCTTTTACCAAATTCAGCGAGCCTTCTTCTAATGATCAATGAACTGTAGTCTTCACTTCGAGCATCATTATTCAATTCACTAGGATAAGATTTTTCAATTGCGAGTATCAGTGCTTCCGCTGCACTTTCATCCCCAATTAGAAATTTTACCCGAAGTAATCCTAGTAGAGGGAGTACACTTGGTTTAGTTTCTCTTTGAATAGATTCACGAAACCAATACTCGGCTTTTACATAGATTTTTTTCTTGGTATATAGGTTGGCAACTAGTAAGCAGTCGGTTGGAGAGGCTATTGAACTTGCTTTTTCGAATGCGTTTAATGCCTCTGTTTCGTTTCCGCTTGTAATTAATGTCTGAGCATACTTATTCCAGGCTTTTAAATCTTCAGGGAATGCAGATAAGTATTGTTTTAAGCGTTCTTGTGCAGAATCTGAATCACCGGCAAGTTGATAAATTTCCGCACATTCGAGTAATAAATTTTTATCTGCACCTGCGGAGATGGCTTGTTCGATTCGAAATGCTGCTAATGGGTATTGGCCACTATCTGCGAGTGCTCGGCTGAGTTGGATTAAAATAGCGGGCGAGTCGGGAAAGTTTTCATTGTGTTTTCTCAGTAGTAGGACTGCTTCTTCTGGTTTGTTTTCTACTCTTTTCTGAATCGCATCCGATAAGTCTGGCTTAACAGGCGGAGTTACTACCTGAGTTTCAGGTTCGTTGGATTGTGGTTCTTCAGTACAACTAAAAATGATCAGTGAGATTGACCCTGAGGCAACCATCATTAAGCATGTTTTAATAAAGTGCATGAATTATTTTTTTCAAAGGATGGTGAAACGTCAAGCAAGCGTCTCTTTTTTTTTAATTAGTTTCGTCTGCCTGCGAGTAGTGGTTGAAGGCGAGGTGAAATTCCCTGCACCCCCCTTCAATAGTATTAAAGTAGATTCCATTGATACTAGATCAATGGATATATTTCGAGCACAAAGCATGAAGGGAAAGTATTTAAGTTCATTACGAAAATTAATTTCAGCAGCAGAGAATCGCGGTGGTCCCCGTCTAAGACCTTCTACGATTTCCAATATTGCAATCAAAATTAAAACAAAGCATGCCCCTGGACTTCAAGTTTCTTCTTTGTTAGTTGATGCATTATTGAATATTTTATCTAAACGGGGGTATCAAAAAGATCAGATATTTCTTGTGGATCGTGATGAATTATCTCTTGCAAGAGCGGGATTTAGTTCACCTCGCAAGATAGATAATCTTTATAACGGGTACCAAGTTGTATCTTCGCGTAATCAAAATTACTTCAACCCGATTTGGCTACATGATAGCCCTATGCCACCCACAATTCATGACCGGGCGAGATTTTTTCTTCAATATCCCCAAGACAGATTAATGCGTATAGCGGAAGAAAGGAAAAGCTATCTTCCCAGCATCCTTTTTCTCAACGATGTATTTTGGATTAATTTATCGGTTGCAATGGATCATTTGAGCCTTGGGATCGAGGGTGCATCGGCAAACATGACCACGGGTGCAATTTCAAATTACCAAAGGTTCTTAAATAAACCAACTTTAGCACCAGCAACTGTCGCCGAAATTTTAGCAATTCCTGAACTTTGGGAAAATCGACTTTATTCGATAATGGACCTCAGTCACTATCAATTTGCAAATGCAGGCCAATTTGACGCCGAGTTTTTAGGTAGGGAATCAACTCTTTTACTGAGTGAAAATCCTCTTTCTGTCGATCGGGCAGCGTTAAGCGTTTTAAATATGCAAAGAAAAGAGCTTGGATTTATTGAAAGAAAAGCAAATGAGCTATTACTTTTTCAATACGCAAAAGAACTTGGATTAGGAGATGCCCTGAAAGCTGAAACTTATGATGTTCAATAAAGTTTTAATGTAGCGGACCGGTTGCACTTATTATGTTTTTTATTTTTGTATTAATGGGCTCTTTTTTATTGGTTTCAATTCCCCAATTAATGGCAGAGAATTGGAGTAATTGGCTGGGTCCAAACTATAACGGTTCATCCGAAAACAATACCATTTCTTTACCCCCTGAAGGAAAAGAGTTTGAAATGAAATGGAAAATTTCAGTTGGTTCAGGATGGTCGACTCCAATAATACATGCGAGATCTGTTTACTTTCATGACCGAGTTGGGGAGAATGAAATCGTACATCGTTTGAATATTGATACCGGAGCACAAATTTGGCAGCACAGTTACTTTTCTGGCTACCAAGATAGTTTCGGTATGGGGAATGGACCACGTTCAACACCATCGATAAATAGTGGCTTGATAGTAACGCATGGTGCTCAGGGAATCATTTATGGGATAGATATTACAACGGGGAAACCAATTTGGGTACGTGATCTAAAGAAGGACTTTCAATCACCAAAAGGTTTCTTTGGGAGATGCTCATCGCCTCTGGTGGTAGGCGATCGAGTCATTTTTGATGTTGGTGGAAATACAGTTGGAGTCGTAGCTTTTTCTTTAACAAGTGGAAAAACATTATGGTCCAGTAAACCATACGGAAATGATTATTCCTCCTCTCTCCCTTTCTTTGTAAACGGGAAATCATTTTCTCTTTCTTTTATGAGGAAAGGCTTCCTGGCGATGGATATTAATGCCGGCACTGAGGAATTTTTTACTCCATTTCGTTCCCCAATAAATGCCTCAGTAAATGCAACATCGCCCTTAATTATAGGGAATCGGGTGTTTCTTTCATCCTGTTACGATCTGGGTGCAGGGCTTTGGCAATATCAGGAAGAAAATAAAAATGAAAAACCGCAATTCAAAAAGTTATGGCATAAAAAAGGGATAATGGATTGTCACTATTCCACTCCGGTGGCGTTAGGAGAATATATTTATGGATTCCATGGCAGGCAGGAAAGAAGTCCGGTGATCAGATGCATTCGGTTAGAGGACGGCGAAATTATGTGGCAAGCACCTTCAATAGGTGCAGGGAACTTGATCCGAGTCCGCGATAAAATAGTAGTCTTATTGGAAAGCGGTGAATTAGTAATTTTAAATGCATCATCAAAAAGCTGTGATATTTTGTTTCGTCAACAAATTTTGGGTTCTGAGTCCAGAGCCCATTTTTCTTTCGCTGATGGTTTCCTTTTTGCCCGCGATAAAAGGCGGCTTATTTGCCTACAGTTAAATAAAACTAATTAATTATTCTTTAAAAATTTACTAAAAGTAAAAAAATCGCCCGCACTAGTAACTAACCGATCTATCTATAAATTGTGAAAAGTTGCTGTATTATTAGTTCTATCAAAAACGAGCTCTTATTGGGATGCAATAAGTGGAAATGACTTAGGCAGATCAAGGGAATCCCCCATTTTCTTTTGTAATTTCACTAATTGTGGAAAAAGTTTTTTGATTAGTGCCTTTCCTTTTTGTGTGGGTGCAAGGTCTTTCTTTTCCTCAGGGTCTTTGGCAATATCATAAACTCGAAGCAAGGGTACATTGGGATAAGCGAGTAGTTTGATGTTATTTTTAGTAATGGAGCGTTGAACATTCAAATAGGCACCGTAAATTTCTTTGTAGGGAGACTTTTTAGTCTTCCCGAGGGCAAGAGGTAAGATGTCATTAAATTCCACATGTTTGGGCTTTTCAATTCCTGCTAGGGCCAAGCTGGTTGCCATTACATCTTGTAAATATATCGGGGATTCAATTCGCTTTCCTTTTGGAATCGCAGGTCCTTGAATAATAAATGGGACACGAGTGCTGTGCTCATAAAGATTTTGTTTCCCCAGCAATCCATGATGCCCAACTCCTAATCCGTGATCTGCGGAGTAAAAGATATAGGTGTTGTCTGCCATGCCAGATTTTTCTAATGAATCTAGGATTCGTCCAATTTGGAGATCCATGTGGGTAATGATTGCGTAATATTCCTGCCGATTGACTTGAATGGCATGTTTGGTTCTAGGCATGGGAGCGAGCTTTTCATCCCGTAGTCCATGAGGGCACCCGATTTTATCTTTATAGGGATACATGGGGAGAAAATTGGAGGGAACCTTGATTCGGTTTAGGGGATATTTATCAATGAATTCTTTGGGTGCCTGTCGTGGATCATGGGGAGCGTTAAAGGCAATATAGGCAAAGAAAGGATTTTTATTTGCATGCTTTTTAGCTTCTGACAAGTAGTCAATCGCATCATCCGCCACAATTTCACTCCAGTGCTTTCCACCCTTCCAAAAACCATCGAATTTCCGATCATAGGGACTCCATTGGTCTGGTTTTCCAGGCAATGGTCTGTTGTATCCCTCGGGAGTTTGATTCGGCATGCCTCCTCGCACATTTCTAGTGATATCAAAGCATTTTTCGGCGCTTGCTTGGACATGCCATTTCCCTGTCATGTAGGTTTTGTACCCGGCACTCTTCATGTTTTCGGACCAGAACCTTCCATCTGCCCGTTCAGTTTCGGCTTGATTTGATGCCTTTTGAGCACGCCAGATAAATCGTCCAGTATTTAACATCGCTCTGCTTGCTAAGCAAACCGCTCCACTCCATGACCCCATGTTGTACGCCCGTGTGAAACTAGTCCCCGAATTCATCAAACGGTCGAGGTGAGGGGTCTCGATATCAGTTAACCCCAAACCGCCAATTGTTTCATAGCATTGATCATCGGCAAAAATAAACAATATATTTGGTTTCTTTGCATTCAAATTAGAGAGGAATGAAATGGTAACAATCCAAAGTATTAAATTATTTAAATTTATCATGGTCTTATACTTTGCATCATTGAAATTCTTGGCAATATCGAACTATCCGCTATTGGAATATTAAAATGATACCAAAGTTAACTATATAAATGGAGTGGATTAAGTATTAAAATAAAAAAGCTCGTTCAAAAACGAGCTCTTTAAAAGGGATGCTTTAAGAATTACTTCCTACAATCATGCATCACTCGTAGCCAAATTTCGCGCAGATCATGCAGTCTCATATTAGATTCCGACTGATAAGTTTCAAAAACAGAATCTGATTGATGAGTGAATAGTCTGTTCAAACGAAGAGATTCATTTAATGCGGCATGTGCTTTTTTTAAATGACAAACCGCGAGCAGGAAATCTCCTAAGTCTAAGCAATTAGAAGCAAGTACAGAATGCCTTTCACCCTCTGAGAGACTTGCACAATAACTCCATGACAAATGAGAAGAAGATTTTTCTCGATTATTTCTCATGTAATGTTCCCAAGCAGTCCTAAGGTATGCGTATAGTCCGGTTGCTGAAATGTAGATTGGGTGCCTATGAATTGTGTAAGGTTCCATTTTACTGAGTTCCTCCATTTCAACCGGGCGTATTTGTTTAATCATTTCCTCGTCTAACTCTTCATCTAAGGAAGACCAATCATCACGATGCCAACCCATAATTGCTGCCGTTGCATCAATACGGTCTTCTTTGCCAGATACCTTATTGTAAGCACTTATGAATTTGGATACTTCTTTATCTGCATTGCGTAAGAATTTTTGCCAATCTGCTTCATTCCATGCAACATCACCACTATCATCCCATTCGCCATCTTGATTGTTTTCAAATTCGTATTGGCTCATAAAATTTTTGCGTTTAGTTGTAAAAAGGAATGATGTACACATATTTCCACCCTCCTGTGGTGAGGTCAAATAGTTTCTTGTAGAACTTTTTAATCAAATGTCCCGTATACAAGTAATTTATTCTGGAAAAGTTCAAGGAGTTGGATTCCGATGGAAGGTTTTACAAATTTCAAAGAAATATGCTGTTTCGGGATATGTTCAGAATTTAAATAATGGCAAGGTTAAGTTATTAGTGGAAGGGAAAGATAGTCAGGTTGGCAAGATGGTAGAAGAGGTCGGTACTGAATTAAGGAATTATTGGTACTCACTGGAACGAGAGACTAAATTGGGCGAACCTCATTTCAAAGATTTCTCTATCAAAGAATATTAAGGAAGGCAGCGTTTAAGACTAATTAAAGCCATCGCTGTACCGTATTGTTGGTGGTAGTTATAAAAAGGGAAGTCCCACCACGAACCGTCTTTTTCCTGCAGTGGAATTAGGATTTGTGAAAGTTTGCTTTGATAATCAGCCTGTTGATTAATAGGAAGCTTTTCAATACAGAGGGAGGCGTATAAATGGCCGTAGTAAAAGAAGTATCCTGCAACTGCGAACCAGGATTCATGAGGTATCGGTCTTTTTCGTGCCATGTCTAACCATCCGTTTCTATTCACGAGACGGTCTAGGCATATTTTATGAACTTTTGCGGTGACAGTTTTATCGCCCCAAACCTGAAGTGCTAAGTTACAGGCATGGGATCGTCCCAGGCTTCCTGCCGGTCGGTTGATTCCTCTTCTAGGTTTGTTCTTTAAGTATTCACCATAGAGGTAACTGTGATCAGGCAGGCGCTGCCTGCGGATTGCGTCCAATGCCTTTTGTACCATTTTGGGGGGAACTGTAATACCGATCTCTTCTGCTTCCTTCAATCCCACCAATGCGGTGGCGTTGACAAAGGAGATAGAGGATCCAGAAGGCTGCTTGGTTTGGGCGTTAAAGTCATAGTACCCCCATCCGCCATCAATAGACTCATATTTTTGAAGCATTGAAATTTGTTGCCTTATTAACCCCCTGATTTTTTTAATCTCTTCTTTATCAGTAGAAGATTCATACAATCTAACCAGTGCCTGAATACCGTAAGCGTGTGACCACACATTATATATTGCCATAGGAGTGGCCCGACGAAGATTACCCAGATTTTCAAGCAGATATTCTTTGCCCCTAGTAATAGTATCTTGGAAAGCCAAGTTATCTTTTTGGACATCAAGCAGAGCAGAGATGGAGAGGGCAGTGACTGCCAATCGAAAGGCTTGATGAGCTCCCGGAATAGGAGCATAAATATTTAATCCCTTGGTTTGTTGAGCTGTACCCCATGAACCGTCTTCATTTTGGTTTTGAAGGAGAAACTGGGAACCCTCAGAAATTGCATCCCTGAGCGCTTGTTCATTCTGGTAAGTCGAGTTTTGATCACTTGAATGCAGCCAGGAGATGCAGATGCAACACAACAGAAGCAATTGCAAAAAAAAAGTCATTTGAAACTTCCGTTGATTTTAAGAAAGGAATCGACGCCTAAGCGTCTGGTTTTTCTTTTAAAATTTTCGTATTTAATTGAATACCCTTCACTATTTCGATTCGCTCCCCTGAAGTTTTGCCAGTTTTTACAATTTTTTTCACCGGTTTCCCTTTGGAGGAAAGAAGATAGACATACCTGATTTCCGGATCGTGCTCTTCCTTAAAAACTGAAGCCTTCGGCACTGTGATGGCGTTCTCGTTTTGGTAAGTGATTATTTTAAAAATGCAGGATGAACCGGGAAGCGGAGGCTTTTCTCCGTCGGGAGTTGTAAAGTTAACCACAGCATCATAGCTTTTCGGTTCGATTGGGAACTTTTTGATTTCTTGAATGTTGGCGTTCAATTTCTGATCGGGATTGGTGCCGGGAATTAATCTACCATTTTTTACTCCAGAAAGTTCGAGAAGATTTTTCTCGGGTATTTTAATTCTTGCCTGAATATTTTGACCGGGGCAGATGGTAATAAATTCTTCGTACTGTTTTAAAAGACCACCTTTTTTTAATTTTGCCTCGAACAGTTTGGTTCCCGACCACTTTCCCCGATCGAATGTCCCAACAAATAAGGTCCCTGCTGTAGGTGACAGGGCTTTTAATGTGAGTAAATCTTTCTCTATTTTTACTTTATTTTCAGATAAAATTCTTTTTTCTTCTTCGACCTTTTTTATCTCTAGGTTTTTTTTCCTCAACTCTGCCGGTTTAATGATTCGATTTGCATTGTAGGAAAGAATTTTCTTTTCGAAGGAGTATTGCTTTTCAGACTCTGATTGAGGAATTTCGAGCTTTAAAGTTTTATCCTTTCTAATTTTAGCACCTTCGAGTGAAAACTTCATCCGGTTTACATCATTCTGGGTACGTTGAAGGATGATCTCTTCGGTTTCTTCAGTCAAATCATCCGCTTCATACATTTTCCTTAGTTGAGTCAACTCCTCCATTACATAGGATAAATTCTCTTCATATTTTTTAAGGTCATAAGCGGCGGATTTTTTTTCATAAGGGAGTTCGATTTTTTTATACCGGTTGAATTCGTCCCGATTGTATTGTTCCAAGCGCTTCATCTTATCCAGTTCGATTTTGTTGATCTTTTCGTCCCTCCTCAATTCAGAAGCAAGAATTTTGTGATTTAAATTGAGGATTGAAAGTTCGTGATTCATCTCACTCAATTTTTTTTGAATTTTTTCCAAATCAATTCCCAGAATGCTTTTTCCTTCTAGGATAGCACTCCCGTGGAGAGGTGGGGCGAGAACTTTTATTTCAGACCATGAAATTGTATCAATGCTGAATGGAACGGCATCGACATCCTCAAAATATCCCTCCAATGAAAGGGTGACCCGAATTTCTTTCTGAACTGCCTCAATTGTTTTGTATTCTTTTTTCTTACCGTCGTAATTCTTCTCGGCTTTGTAAACCGTTTCATTCGAATCATCCTTTTTTTCAGAAGCCCACATGTCTATTCGAGCAAATAAAAATAGACTTAGTATAAGGCACAAAATAGTCATTGGGGTAGTAATTTTCATAACATTTAATTTCTTTGTATAATTTTAATATTTTCAAGCGTATTCGAATGTATTCATTTTTTTTTAATGACAAGAGAGCAATATATTTACCCTCTTGATACCGTTTAATTAACTTTTAATAATCCTTGTTGTCTCATTTGTTACTTCTCGCATCATAAG
>NZ_CAXLMO010000108.1:0-14732 GCF_964187635.1 Candidatus Seribacter sulfatis
CAGGACAAAGTAAGATCAGTTTTGGAAGAGAAGATTCTTTTCTCTGCAGAAATTCTTCTTCGATCTCTCTGACAAGTTCACAAAGATCGAATGGTTCCTTGGATAATGTAGTTTTGGGCTTCTCCAATTTAGCGAGGACAAGTAGATCCTCGACAAGAGAATTGAGCCGCTCTGCATTTTTTTGAATTTTGGATAAAAAACTTTTACGCTTGTTTTCGCTGAGGATTTCATAATCTTCCTGGAGAGAGTCAGCAAACCCCTTAATAATCGATACCGGGGTACGTAACAAAATCTCTTCGGGTTTGCTCATCCTGGTCTTTCGCTTCTCTTTTCTGAGGTTTATTCTCAGGCCAAAGTTTTTTACTCTTAGATTTAAAGTTCTTAACCGCCGCAAATACACCAAAAAGAAATCCTGTAATTAGTAAAACGCATAACCAAGGAGGAAGGTGCATAAATTAATTCAAATCTTCTACGAGCCGATAACCGACTCCTCGAATTGTTTCAATTTCAATTCCTGCATTCTGAATTTTCTTTCGTACCCTTCGAATATGTACATCAACTGTTCTGGTCTCAACATCTGCATCAAATTTCCAAACGCCCAAAAGCAGATTATCACGAGTCTGGACACGTCCCCTCCTTTTAAGAAAATAATGTAAAAGTTTAAACTCAGTGAGCGTGAAATCCACTTTGTTTCCAGAAATTGAAATACTATGATCCTCCTCATCCAGAAGAAGGTTTCCAAACATAATTCGGCCTTGATCGTCATCCACTTGCTCGGCTGTTCTTTTTAAAATTGAACGAATGCGAAGAACAAGCTCTTGTGAATCAAACGGTTTTCCAAGATAATCGTCAGCTCCTTGCTCCAAACCTTTTATTCTATGCTCTACATCTGTTTTCGCGGTTAGCATAATTACGGGAGTCTTTTGAAGCAAATTGTCAGCACGTATCATCCGCAAAAGCTGAAATCCATTTAAGTCAGGCATCATGACATCCAAAATAATAAGGTCAGGATTGAAATCGCGAGCATTCCCAAGCGCTTCGTACGGATTATTAGAAAATTTTACTTTGAAACCTTCTTTACCAAGTTGGTAATGCAAAAGATCAGTTAAATCTTGTTCGTCGTCGACAACAAAAATACGAATTCGGGAGCTCATGAATGAGATGCCTATATCATTCAGCACCCCGAAAATAGCAAGTTTGATTTCCTCTCCCGCTTTTTAAAGCATAAACTAATTCAATAATGAATTATTTTAGGTCCCTCCTCAATGCAGCTTTTTTATATTCAGGTGCATGCCTTACATCCCGACTTGTAGCCATAAAGAAAATTTCCTTGGATATATTTACCGCATGGTCACAAACGCGTTCCAGGGATTTAGAAATAAATAAGACTTCAAAAACCGATGAAGCCACAGTGGGATCTTTTTCTACCAAAGTTTGACAAAACTTATTGTTATCTTTGTGAAGTTGATCAACTTCCAAATCTGTTGTCCAAATGGACTTTGCCTTATCTTCATCAAATTCAACAAATATTGAAAGTGCATCTCGAATCATATCATGAGCAATGTTAGCCATTTGTGGAATCCCATGAAATTCGTGCATTGTAGTTTTACAGGAGCGTTTAGCAATTGCTTTGGCTTCATCACCTATGCGCTCAATCTCATGGCTTATTTTCATAGTTGCTACAAGAAGCCTGAGATCGGCAGCAACTGGCGCATGGGTCGACAAGTATGTAGTTACGGATCCACTAAGTTCATTTTCTAAATCATCAATTTCTTCATCTTTTGCCCGTACAGCTTTTGCTAGAACAGAATCTCCCTCAACCAAAGCCTGAACCGCTCCCTTCACCGATTCATTAGCAAGCTGACCCATGAGAAGGAGCTTTGATTTTACATTTTCAAGATTATGTTCGAAAAAAGTTGTCATGATCAAATGAGTTTAAATTTTTTGTAATAATTTTATCCAAATTTTCCAGATATATAATCTTCAGTCTGTTGTTTATTCGGATTAAGAAAAATTTTCTTTGTTTGATCGCATTCAATCAATTTACCTAGGTAGAAAAACGCTGTGCGGTCAGATATTCTACCAGCTTGCTGCATGTTGTGAGTGACTACCACGATGGTATATTCTTCCTTAAGTCCAAGTATGAGTTCCTCTACCCGACCTGTTGCGACTGGATCAAGGGCTGAACAAGGCTCATCCATTAAGATTATTTCTGGCTCCACTGCTAAAGTTCGTGCAATACAGAGACGCTGTTGTTGTCCGCCTGATAAGCCATAGGCATTCTCATTCAATCTATCCTTTACTTCATCCCAAAGTGCAGATTTTCTTAAAGACTCCTCAACTTTTTCATCAATGACGCGCTTGGATTTAATACCCTGAATCTGCAACCCATAAGCAACATTTTGATAGATTGATTTTGGGAAAGGATTAGATTTTTGAAATACCATCCCAACTTTTTTTCTTAACTCGATCACATCGACAGATTTATCATGCAAATCAATTCCCTGAATTTCAATCGTTCCGTTCCCAATACGAGCACCATCGACTAGATCATTCATTCGGTTAAGACAGCGTAAAAGAGTACTTTTACCGCACCCAGAAGGACCGATGAAGGCCATAATCTCTTTAGGGAAAATATCTAAATCAACATTATGTAGAACTTGGTTTTCGCCGTATAGAAAATCCAGGTCACGAATACGAATAGATGGCTCATTGTCCAAAACAGTCGAGTCAATTGATGTGTTTGGGGAAGTGTCGGTTACATTGTGCATGATTTATAAAAAATTTAAATTACCATCGATATTTTTTTCGGAGTCTGTTGCGTAATAACATAGATAAACTAGCCACTCCTATAACGAGGAATAGGAATACAAACGCAGTACCATACTGCATATCAGAAGTATATTCATTTTGAGGAATTTTTGCACTGACAACATAGATATGATAAGGAAGAGCCATAACTCCCTGAAAAAAGAAATCGGTCCAATGTTCTAAACCCTCCCAAGGTAGTTCAGAGCGTTTAGCGTAGGCAGCAGTAAACATTATCGGAGCAGTTTCCCCCGCCGCTCGTGCCACCCCTAAGATAGATGAAGTAAGAATCCCTGGCATTGCAAATGGAAGTACGCTCGTTTTAATCATAATCCATTTAGTTGCACCCAAGGCCAAAGATCCTTCACGAAAACCCTGCGGAATAGAACGTAAGGATTCCTCACTAGCGGTTATTACAATTGGTAAAACCATAAATGCCAATGTAAACCAACCTGCCAACAAGGATACATTCCAATCTAGGAAAATCACGAACAGTCCGAACCCGAATAGTCCATATATAATAGAGGGCACACCCGCCAAATTTAATATAGCTAGACGAATTAACGAAAGAAATTTTCCGGGTTTTCCATATTCAGCCAGAAAAATTGCACAAAATACACCTAAAATTATCGCAATAGTCATCGCACCTAAAACCAATAACAATGTACCAATAATTGCTGGAAAAATGCCGCCACCAGAATAAGCATAATCACGCGAAGGTAAAGAAACCGACATTGCCTGCTTGAATGGAATGATTAACTCTTTTATGGAATTCCAATTTTTAGTTTCAATATCTAAAAATGCACGACGGATCGTTTCATAAGCAACCAAGGCTTCAGCAAAGCGTCCGAATTCCTTTGGCCCCCTTAAAAGAGTAAAATCTTCATAGGTTAATGACACTTCATTTCCAAAATCCTTAATTGCCTGGTTGTAAGTCTCAGGAATTTTCATGAGAAAAGCATTATATGCCTTTTCAATTTCCTTAAGCGTATTAAGGCTTGGTTCTTCAATATTAGAATATTGCTGAGCACGAAAAAGAATTATTTTTGTTTCAACCAATGGTAATCTGCTTCTTTCTTTCTCAAAATGACCAAGGATAAATTCGCTAACCAGACCTGGAATCTCTTGTGGTTCAACCTCAAAGTCCCGTGCAGAAGCATTAATGTCTGTCAACAAATCACTCCAAAAGGCAAATTTGTTAGATATGTTATCACGCTCTTTTTTCAAAAATTCTGCATTAGTAAACTGCAAACTTTTTTCTGTCCATTCCTTTTGCAGTTCAATCATTTCATTATCTAAATCTGATAGATTCGAGGTAAATCCTGGGCTTTTCGCAAAAAGATTCCATTTTGCAAGAATTTTTTCGTCTTTTAATTTGTAATAATTACTGGAACTTAATTTGATTTCCTCATCACCTTCACCAATTACATGAAGAGTTTGAGGGTGTTCAGTAAGAAATTCCCAATTTATCAATCCATCGCCCTCAAATATCTTATTCGCTCCCTTTGACAAAATATCCCAAAACAAAAAGGCTGCACAGAACAAAACGAAGTAGGTCATCCCCCTGAACAAGCCAAACATCAAGTTTTCCTGTACTTTTTCTCGAGATAATTTGGGACTGAAAGGATTTACTTCCTTATTTTTATGATCACTCATAAGTTCAGTAACTTGTTTTGTATCGACCAGCAATAGCCTGTGATAAAAAGTTAACCAATAAAGCGATCAAAAATAAAGCTATGCCGACCATAAAAAGTGCCCGGTAATGAATACTGCCGAATTCCACTTCGCCCATTTCTTGAGCAATAATACCTGTCATCGTATGGACAGGTTGTGCAAACACCCCAAATCCAGTAGTAAAATCAGGTATTGCGATCCTGTTACCTGCGCATAATAGAACAACCATTGTCTCCCCTATTACCCTTCCAAATCCAAGCAAAACTGCTGAAATTATGCCGGTAATTGCAGAAGGGAAAATAACTCGTGCACAAGTTTGCCAACGAGTTGCTCCCAACGACAAAGACGCATCGCGCAATGCTCTAGGCACATTATTCAAGGCATCTTCTGCAAGCGTAAATACAGTTGGCACTGTCATTAATGCAAGAAGAAATCCAGCGGTAAGAGAATTTAAGCGCTCATCAGCAATTAAACTTACCATGCCGCCCAATACAGCAATTCCAAAAAAACCAATTAATACTGAAGGAATAGCAGAGATAAATTCTATACATGGTTTAATTACAGATTGTTCTCGAACCGAAGCTACTTGGTTAACATAGATTGCTGAACCCACTCCAAATGGAATAGCCAGTGACAGAGCAATCATACTCACAAGCAAGGATCCAGAAAATAGAGGCAGAATACCAAACCAATCATGACGAGCACTGTTGGTGACCCAATCTTTACCGAAAAGAAAACCAGTAAAAGCCCGACTCAATGGATAAGGCTTTTGAGGATCCCATGCACTCAAACGCTCTTTGTAAAGTGAAGTTTTGTCTAAATATTCATCTAATGCTTTGCTAGCATTAGCAAAGTCTTTTCTTGATTCTGGAAGAATAAAAGAAGGCTTAAATTCTGTAAATATTGAAGAAAACTCGTTCTTTTGCTTTTCCAAGACAGCAGGATATTCGTTGAGCGAGGATTTTTTTATAAACTGAGTTAGGTTATTAATTTCACCCTCCTTTGCTGTTCCTGCTTCCGTCCCAACAAATGGATTTATACGTTTTGCTAAATCTTCACGATTATTACGTATGAAATAATTTTGCCACCTTGCTAGCTCTTTATGCGTGAATGACTTTCTGTTACTAAGTTGATCGATAGTTTCCGGAAAATCTTCTTCTGCTAATGAATCATTAATTGCCTCTCTTTTAATCTCCAGTAGATCACTTTGCGTTAATAAAAATAATTTTGTCTCTGCAGCCCATTTAACTACTTGTTTCTCATAATTTAATAGATGTTCTTTGGTATTCTGAAATTTTCTACTTAATGCTAAAAGGGCTTTTGTTCCGTCATTATTGTTTGTCTCATTCAGTCCGCCACCATTAAGAGATTCCAATGCTTCGGTTTCCTTAGAAAGAATATTTTCCAAATACCGGTAAAGAATAGTTAAATCGTCATGCTGTGCTGTAATAACTGAGGCATATTCCATACCTGACTTTCGGTATCTCTCTAATTCATGTCGGTACTGACCAAAAAATTCAATTCCCTCCTTGAAAAGAAAAAGTGTTATCAATCCAAGAATAATTATCGATGTAACTGCATTACTAGCAAAAAAAACTCTGATTAAACGGTCTTTCTTAAAGGAAGAGATCATGAAGGATATGAAATTATTAGTGACTTACGAAAGAGCATTTAATGCCAAATTTTTTGCGGGAAATTTGAATAAGTAAAGTAAGCTCATTTATATTTGAATATCATATCAAAAAGCTTTGATCATTATGTTAAAGAATTGCGCCAATTATGTAACAAGTAACAAAGGTCGTCTAAACTTTAGCTATTCTTGGTAATTCGAAAGAAAAAATAGTTCCCTCTCCAAGTTTGCTTTTCACGCGAACATTACCACCATGTGCTTCAATTATTCTTTTCACTATACTCAGACCAAGCCCAGTTCCGCCTTTTTCTCGGGATCTTCCTTTATCCACCACATAAAAGCGTTCAAAAATTCTATCTAAATCATTGGCAGGAATTCCGTTTCCATCATCATATACCGAACAGGTTATAAAATTTCTATCATCAGACAGTTGAGTTGATATCTTAACCGCAGAAAAATTACCCGCATACTTAAATGCATTATCAATCAAGTTGCCGATAGCCATGGCAATTTTAATAGCGTCAAATGGAAATGCCTCTCTTTCTTCCTCTAATGAAAACACAAGCTTTTCGGAATCAACATATGGTTTATCTTGTAAATATAAATCAATTCCTCGAATGACATCACTAAGTTTATTATTGGTCGGATTAATTGCCTGTTCACTACCCTCTAATTCAGAAATACTTAAAAGGTCATCAACTAATGCTTTTAACCTCAATGCATTTTTATGAATCTTACTTATAAAGGATCTAGATTGATTATGAGAAATTTCAGGCTCTTCAATCAATGTTTCTGAAAATCCTTTTATCATTGTAACAGGGGTCCGTAATTCATGTGAAGCATTTGCCACAAAATCCTTCCTCAATCGTTCGGTCCGTTTAATTTCTGTTATATCCCTCAATAGTAATAGATATACTTCATTTTGAGAGGACCTGACTGGAGAAAGAAGGCCACATGTAATTTCATATACTGTTATCTTACCTCTTCTTTCATAACTAAACTCAGCCTTACTAGGCTTTTTCCCCCTACTTAGTTTGTCTAATAATTCCAAAACTTCAAAAGCATCAATAAATGCTTCAATCCTTCTTCCTTTCATTGGTCCATCAGGCGAAAAATTTTGTAAAGCCACGGAATTCGAAAAAGTTACCAAATGGTTGCCGTCTAGAATCATCGCCCCGTCAAGCATTCCACCCAAGATCTCATTAAATGTATGAGTCCTGCGATTGCTTTCTTCCACCAGCCTTTCCATTTTCTCTGCGTTTTCTTCTAAAATATTTTGGCATAACCTCAGCGGAAAGTTATCCCCTAGCAGAAAAGGTTTTTCTAAAATCAATGAATTCCCCTCTTTTATAGAACCAAGAACTTGACGAATTATACGATTCGTATGTTTAACCTGTAACCCAAAATAGCCAGCTACAAGAGTTAAGATTAAAATTAAAAGCCAAAGCATTGAAGAATGTAATCGAATTAATTCCTGTAGTTTATTATTCGACAATCAATTTGTATCCAACACCACGCACAGTCTTAATCATATCCCCCTTTTCTCCAAGTTTTCCGCGCAGGCGACCAACATGATTATCAACCGTTCGGGTTTCAATATCTGTGTCGTAATTCCACACATTAACTAGCAAATTTTCGCGACTCTGAACCCGCCCAATTCGCTCCATCATAAGATGGAGCAATCGAAACTCGGTATGAGTCAAATCAACCAGCTTGTCTTCAATAAAAACCTCATGGCTTTCAGGGTCTAAAATAATTCCACCACCTCTTAATTTGCCTGCAAGAGTAAGCTTTTTTTTCAAGGTCCGTGAGAGGATTGCCTTACTTCTTGCTACAAGTTCCCGGTTATCAAAAGGCTTAGTTAAATAATCATCAGCACCTCTTTCGAATCCTTTTATTCTTTCATCCGCATCACTTCTAGCTGTTAAAAATAAAATTGGCACATCCTTGAGTTGAGAGTCGACTTTAAACATACTACAAAGGTGCAAACCGTCCAACTCAGGCATCATGACATCAAGAATAATTAAGTCAGGTTGAAGATCACGTGCATAACCGATTGCTTCCAAAGGATTCGAAAGGGAGCTGGTTTCAAATCCTTCCTTTTGTAATTGGAATTCGATTAGTTCGCAAATATCTGGCTCATCATCAATAATAAGGACTGATTGCTTAGCGGGTATAAAAGTAGATGAATCATTCATATAATTGCTGAGGGTTTGGATTAAGAAAACAATCATAGACTTAAATTGTAACATTTCTGCGCCAACCATCGAAAATTCTTGTTATAAAATCAGTTTGCTGAATTTTGCAGATTTGTTGCATTTCGAGTGATAAAATTACAATCAAAAGTGCTAACTTTATCTATGTTCTTTCATAGAACTTTGTTTGTTACAGTTTAAATGTTTAATAAAAACTGCAACCTAAGATAGGTTGCAGTTTTTTTTGGGTAATAAAGAAACTTTAAACCGTTACTCTAAGCAAATTTTCATTAACTGGTTCCGTTAAACCATTTGCTAAAAAGATAGAGTTAATTTTTGTTACTGCTTGTTTTGCACGTAGTTGTTTTAAAAATTCCCTATAATACAGAACTTCTAATTGGCCGTCTTTATTTTCAATAATACAGGAGTTTGTTTCTACCCAGTCCCCACTATTTAAATAACGGATTTCTCCAATTATCCGGTCTGAAGGAACATGTATGTGACCACAGATCATACCTTGGCAATGAAACCTCCTCGCCATTTCAGCTAAGCTCTCTTCGTAACGATAAACATGATTAACTGCACTTTTGACCTTCTTTTTAGCCCATGCACTTAGAGAAAAGGGCTTTTTACCCTGTAATTTTCTAAAACGATTATAAATACGATTAAACCTCATTAGATTGTCGTACCCAACGGATCCAACCTTTGCTATCCATTTATGCTTTGTAGAGAAACTGTCAAAACAGTCTCCATGAACAACAAGATATTTTCGTTCTTTTGTTCGGAAAATGAAATGCTCGCAAATTTTTATTCGATCAAAACCCAATGGAATGATGCTTTTGATAAAATCATCGTGATTTCCCCTTATATAAATCACCTTCGTTTTTGTTTTCTCGACCATCTTTAAGATTAATCGAATACATCGTGTATGCTCTTTTTTCCATCCACCAGACCTTTTTAATGCCCAACCATCTATAAAATCACCATTTAATACTAAAGTCTTGCAGCGAATGTGGGCAAGGAAGTGATTTAGTTTTTTGATACCAGTATCATTCATACCCAAATGAGTGTCTGATAAAAATACCGTTTTATATTCCAACTTTGTTTTTGATACTTTTTTCATATCATTCGACAGTTCGATACCGTTTGATGGACTTTAATAGAATTTAATCTTCCATTTAAGAAGCCTGTTAAATTTTCATAAAAGTTGGCAATAATATTTTGCCAATTAGCAATTTCCGTTGAGGCACGTGCATTTCTGCTCATTTTCGCAAGGAATAGGCCAGACCCATTCAATGCAATATTTAGGTTCTCAGTTAACGAACTAACATCTCCGAGTGGTGAAAGATATCCGTTTTTTTCGCTAGTAACATATTCTGAAGCTGCTGCGTAGTCGTAGCCAAGCACAGGTAATCCGGAACTTAATGCTTCAGTTACTACATTACCAAAAGTTTCAGTTTCACTGGGAAAAACAAATAAATCAGAAGATGCATAATGCATAGCTAAATCGAGTTTGCTCAAACAGCCAGTGAATCTGATACTGGGATATCTTTTTTCTAATTTGATGCGCTCAGGTCCATCTCCTACGATAATACCGGCTTTTACTTTTCCTTGCTGAATCATTTGATCAAATAATGAGCATGCTAACTCTAGATTTTTTTCAACAGCGGCCCTTGAAACACACAATAAGACACGATCTAGTTCACCGACATTCCATGATTTCCTGAGACAATCGGAACGCTTCTGTGGTGAAAAAAGTTGACGATCCACTCCTCTGCTTAATTTAAATAAATTTTCATATCCCTTATTTTGAAGTTCGGAAAACATCCAATCAGTAGGAACAAATGTTCCTACTGTTCTGTTATGAAACCATTTTAAATAACCATCAATAACTGGTTTAAATATAGAAATTCCATAATGTTTAAGATAAAGATCAAAATTGGTATGAAACCCAGACACTACTGGAATATTAAGTTTTTTGGCAACACGCAGAGCAGAAAATCCAGCTGGACCCTCAGTTGCTAAGTAAATGATATCTGGTCGCTTGTCTTGCCAATTCTGATAAAGTAAACTACCACAAGGCAGCCCAAATCTTAACTGCGGGTAATTGGGTATTTGACGGGACGGTAAATCAATTTCAGTCCATAGTTCTGTATCATCTCCTTTTGATGTTCGTTTAGGACATAATACTTCGACATCTGAGCCTAAAGAGGACAAACCTCTGGCGAAGTGTGCGAGAGTAAAAGCTACACCATTTACTTCAGGAGGAAAAGTTTCCGTTAAAAGACTTATTTTTATGGGCCTGTTTAAGTTTTGAGTCATAGATAATAAGCTAAAGGCAAACAGAACCAATTCATCCTTTATAGAGTAACATTTTAGCTAAAAAAAAGACCGCCTCCTTAGAGACGGTCTATTTTAAAACAAACTAAAGCGAAATTTATTTAACCGGAACAAAACCAGTGCTTTCGACTATTTTTTGACCCGGTGCTGTTAGAGCAAAATCAAGAAACTTTTTTGCTGCCCCAGTTGGCGATCCATTAGTAAAGCAATTTAAACCACGTGCTAATGTATATGAACCATCATTTGCTGATTTCGCCGAAGGCAAAATACCATCAACAGCAATTACCTTAATTCCTGCCGCACCAACATAGGCCAAACCAACATAACCGATTCCATTGGGGTTCTTAGAGACTTCGGTTGCAATTTGCTCATTTCCAGCCATTTTTTGAGTGGCAGACCCATAATCTCTACCTGCTAACGCAAATTTCTGGAAAAAGGCATATGTACCAGAGGATGTATTCCGAGTGTAGGCAGAAATTCCACCACTCTTTCCACCTACAGCACTCCAACTTGTAATATCACCGGTAAAAATGCGTTCAACATCTTTAAGTGATAACTTGGACAATGGATTAGATTCGTTTACAATTACAGCAACAGCATCGTTTGCCACAACTGTTTTCACCAAACGAACGCCATTACCACCTGCAGCAGCTTTTTCCTTACCTTTCAATTCGCGGCTAGACATACCTATGTGAGCGGTACCATCAATAATGGCGGCAATACCGGTGGATGAACCTTCAGCTGCAATTTCAAATTTTGATCCAGGGTTTTTATTTTCATACGCTTCTGCAATTTTAGGTATCATTTTAGCACCTAAAGTATCTGACCCTTTAATAACCAATTTATCTTGTGCAATTGCTGACAAAGTCATACCTATTGCGGTCATACTAACCAATAGTTTTTTAGAATAGTTCATTGTAATAATTTTATAATAATTAATTTAGTGTAGGTTAATTTATTTTAGAAAAGAATTTGTACTCTTGCGCGAAATCCGTCGGCATCTGCTGATGCTGTACCTTCATTAAGTTCATTCATCTCGTAACCAACCATTAGCTTTGCATCATGGCCATCGAATAGGTAATTTACGCCAAAATAATGCTGGTTAAGTTCGTCAACAGTTGAATTAACAATGTTTGCACGGCGTACAATTTCTTTGGCACTAATTAAACTGCTTCCAGTTGGCGTACCTTCAACAGTTGAATATCGATATAGGAACTCCCAAGCCCCTACTGGTGCATTATTTAATGCATATGAAATTTGTGCTGAATAACCTTCATGCTCTTCGTCACCTGCAGTGATATCAGCAGTTCCCTTCATGTACTCTACATCAAGACTAATTGGTCCAGAACCAATACTGCCGTAAATGTTATATGCAGTTAATTCATTGGCCAAAGTCTCATCTGTTTCCATAAGGCCAGCCGAAACACCGAAGGAATGCCTTAAATCACTATCGTAATTTGCATAAGCAAGCCTTCCATAGTAAGAGAGTTCATTGTTATTATATCCATATAATCCATCTTTAAGATTACTATCTTTGGAGTTGTGATTTTGACCGGAATTAACGACTGCTAGGTTGTATGAAAATCCACCATCAAGACTACCTTTTACAAAAAGACCAGTGTGTCGAGCGTTGAACTTAAGACTCTCTGCGAATTGACGATTAACTGCAGATCTTTCAATTGCTTTTAGCTTGGATGAGGATGTTGTTTCTTCCATCCCAAAAGGAACTTTAATTTGCCCTATGTCCAACCGGAAAGAATCATCAAATTGATACCATACAGAAGCTCCGTCAATAAATACTGTATTATCCTTATTTGGGGATGCACCAAAATCCATAACGATATCCCCACCCCAGTTATCGCCTAACTTTGCATGACCTCCTAAAAAGAGTCTTCTAAAGTAGAAGTGATTTCTATCTTCCTTAGAGGATGTATCATCCGATCCGACTCCGTCCCACTGTGCTTGAATTCTGCCAGAATATTTTAATTCCGTTACCTTCTTGCTTTTTGGTTTAACTTCAGCATTGCCTGATAGGGCAAAGCCTGCCGCCATAATGGCACAAATTGTATAACTAATAGTTTTCATTTTTGGTGTATTATATGTGTTTGTTTGTGTTTGTGATTAAGTGCCCACAACTTGGACAACGCACACACTTTACTAAACACATGCGCCGATTTTTATGGTTAAATGTAACTTTTATGTAACGAAAATTATTTTCAGTATTGCACAAAATGTTGTCTTATTAAAATTTTGACATTTAGCTAAACGTCTAAATGATGGCGTCATGATTACTGCTGATGAAATGTGTAAAGCACTGGCTGACCGAAATCGGATTCGGATTATTGCTGCGTTATTCACACACAAGGAATTATGTGCATGCCAAATAAACGAATGGCTTGCTGTAAGCGGAGCAACGGCATCAAAACACCTAAGCATTCTAATGCGAGCTGAGTTAATTATTAACCGAAAAGATGGTAGATGGGTCTTTTACAAAATCCAGAAAACCAATCCGAACACCCGAAAACTCTTAAGCTGGGCAAAACATCAGATTGATTTAGACGTAAACCTGCAGAATGAATTAAAAGATTTAAATAATGTGACAAATTGTTCGCCAAACACAATTCGAGAAAGACAACGAAAAGAGGCGGCTCTTTGCTGCTAATTAATTTATATTACTAATGAAGAAAAAATTAAAAATCCTCTACTTATGCACCGGGAATTCCTGCCGAAGCCAAATGGCCGAGGGATGGACTCGTCATCTGAAAAATGATCAAATAGAAGCCTTTTCTGCTGGGATCGAAACGCATGGACTTAACCCTCATATGGTTAAAGTAATGGCAGAGGTTGGAGTCGATGTAACCGGTCAAAAATCGGAAAACATTCGTGACTTTGCGGACACTGCATTGGATGTGGTAGTTACCGTATGCGGGCATGCTCATGAGACCTGTCCGATTTTCCCCACCAATTGCCAAGTTGTTCATTCAGGGTTTCCAGATCCTCCGAAAATGGCTAAGGAATTAGCCGATAAGGGAGCTTCGGAAGAGGAACAGCTTACCTGTTACAGACAGGTAAGAGACGAAATCCGGGCTTATGTGGAATCCCTGCCCGAATCTTTAAATCTCTAACTTATTAAATTTTATGAAATCGAAATATTTAGCTGAATTTCTTGGAACGGCTTTTTTATTTTGGGCTGTGGTAGGTTCGGGAATTATGGGCCAAAACCTGAATCAAAATGATGCGGTTACTCTTTTAGCAAATACATTTGCAACCGTTTTTGCTCTTTATTTTTTGATCACTTGCCTGGGAGATCACAGTTCGCATTTCAACCCAATAGTTTCTCTGGTGATGCGATTGCGTGGCGAGATTAGCACAAACACATTTTTTGTTTTTAGCATTCTTCAAATTGCCGGAGCTATACTTGGTGTAATCTTAGCCAACTATCTTTTCGATTTAGACCCTCTTCAGTTTTCTGAAAAAGCACGATCAGGCACCAATTTGTTCGTAAGTGAAATAGCCGCAACCTTCGGCTTACTACTGGTAATCCTACTTTCTTCCAAAGAAAAAGTCGCGGCAACCGTAGCTGCATACATTGGAGGGGCTTACTGGTTTACATCCTCCACCTCATTTGCTAACCCGGCTGGCACAATTGGTCGATCCTTCTCAAACACTTTTGCGGGTATATCACCTGGCGATATTCTTCACTTTTGCGTAGCTCAACTCATTGGGGCACTCCTTGCTCTTTTCGTTTATAATTCTTTTTTTAAAAAACCTGAGTGACTACACAAAAAGATGATTTAGAAAAACCGATTCCCAAAGCTTTTTCTCAATTTCAATTTTTGAAGGATACTTTCCTTTGTTCTTTGGTAGCTTTTGGCGGACCCGAAGCTCACTTGGGAGTTTTTCTTGACCGCCTGGTGCAAAAGAAAAACTACATAACCGAGAAAGCACTTCTCGAATGGATGGCACTCTGTAGTTTTTTGCCCGGTCCCACAAGTACTCAGGTAATTACTGCAATTGGATTGGAGAGAGGTGGACGGTCACTTGCCATCCTTACCCTTCTGATCTGGGCCATGCCTGCTCTTTGC
>NZ_CAXLMO010000109.1:0-9089 GCF_964187635.1 Candidatus Seribacter sulfatis
CGGCATACCTCTTTTGATATGCGCTTTGATGCTTTGAAAATGTTGATGAATGCAATGTCTGGCAGGGAATTGGCCCGTCATGACCGCCACTCGGCTGGGGGTGCATACTGGGCTATTGACGGTGAAATTCGTGAAGTCCATGCCCTCGCCAGCCATTTTATCCAGATGAGGGGTTTGGCAAAAAGTACTGCCATGAATTCCCAGATCTCCGTAACCCCAATCATCGGCGAAGATGAAAATAATGTTGGGTTTAGGCGTTTCATCTGCCGAAACTGAGGTGAAGGTCAGTAAAAGTAGGCCCAGGTATATGAATTTTTTCATATTTATTTGGAGTCGAGAAACGTTTAGAACGGAGCCGGAGACCAATCTGGAATGCCTATTTTTTTAAGTTGCTTGTGATAGCGAATATTGAGCGGAAATTCCTCCTCTTCCAGTCGTGGTAGACCTTCGTTAACCATCCAGGGCAGGGTTGATTGCCACCATTGATCAAACGATTGACTTAGCTTTTGCACGACTTCGGGATTGGTTTCCGCGACATCGGTGAGCTGGTAGGGATCTTTTGAAATATCATATAGCTCCCGGTTGTTGACCAACCGCCAGCGATCGGTTCGGACTGCGCATTTTGCATACACAGCGGTATCTCGCTTACCAGGATTCCAGCGTCCGCAATGAAAGAATAACTCTCGATCCGGCCAATCGGCCTTCGGGTCTTTCAGCAGAGGTAGCAGTGAGCGGCCTTCTAATTCCTGCATCTTCGCCGGTAATTCGGCTCCGGCTAGCTCGGTAAAGGTTTGGTAGATATCGAGATGAGCCGTCAGTGAATCGATATTGACGTTTTCATCGAGCACCCCATGCCACTGCCAAAACATCGGGATATGGGTTCCGCCTTCGTGAGGTGAGTTTTTTGCGCCTCTGAGATTGGCATTAAAGTGACGGATTTTCTCGCCGTTCAGTCTACCCTTGAGATGAGTGGCACCGTTATCGGTCATAAAGATTACCAAGGTGTTTTCCAGGGCTTGCCACTCTTTAAGTTTTGCCACCATCGCACCAAAGTTGTCGTCGATATTTTCGACCATCCCGTAGCGACCAGCAGTCCCTTTGTCGTAGCCCATCTCAATAAATCGCTTGGTATATTTCTCCGGAGCCACCAAAGGTGCGTGTGGAGCGTTTAATGAAATATAGGCAAAATACGGTTTTTGATCGGTGTGCTGCTTTTTAATCCATGCCAAACCGGAATCGAAGAACAAGTCGGTACAGTAGCCTTTGGTCTGAATGATGGTGTCGTTGTGCAGCAGAACATTGTCGAAGTATAGATTCTCTCCGTTCGGTGGGAAATCACCCAGTCGAACCTGCCCGATCCCGCCGGAACCGTGAATCAGGACTTCATCAAAACCACGACTTCCCGGTAGGTACGCCTCTTCATCACCGAGATGCCATTTGCCGAAAATCCCAGTCGTGTAGCCAGCCTTTTGCAATGCTTGTGGAAAGGTATAGGCATCGAGCGCCATGCGTTCCCGCTGGTAGATCGTATGGGTAACCCCATTTTTAAACGGCACACGGCCACTCATCAACGCTGCCCGAGTCGGCGCGCAGGTCGGGCTCACCTGGAAATCGGTGAAGCGGACGGCTTTATCATGAAACTGATCGATATGGGGCGTCTTCACGACTTTATTCCCCATACAGGAGAGATCGCCCATGCCCTGATCATCGGTTATCACCAGGATAATATTGGGACGGGATCCCTTGAGCGTTTCACCATGCGCACCGCAGCAAAGTAGTGCGATACCGGCAATCAATAATTTTCTATAGATTTGGATCATAAACAAAAATACCTCTTCAAAAGTTAGTAGTTGAGCGTGGCTCCTTTCATGGGCTTCTGACGCTCATTCAGCCACCAATCTTTTGGGCCTTCTGCCTCGATATTCTTCCAGACCTTTAGTAGCGCAGTTTTCATTTCCTCCAACTTTTCGGGCATACTGGTGGCGAGATCGTTTTGCTCCCGCCAATCTTTTTGAATTTCGAAAAGCAGAAATTGGGTAAGGGTTTCATCGCCAACAATTTTCCAATCGCCCAGACGTAACGCGACTCGATCGGCTGCCTGCGAAACGTGAGTCCTCCAGAAAAGTGGTATTTTGCGAGTTAAATCTTTACCTTGGAAAGCAGGAAGCATGCTCACCCCGTCGATGGTGCGATCGGTAGGTAGAGGGATATCAACGACATCAAGAATGGTTGAAAAAATGTCGGTGCCAATCACCGGCACATCGTTAGTAGTTCCGGCCGGAATATGCCCCGGCCAGCGAGCGATACCGGGCACCCTGATACCGCCTTCATGACTACTCCGCTTGCCCCCTCGCAAGCCACCGGTCGTCCCGCCAAACCTGGCGACCGGGCCATTATCGGAAGTGAAAAACAAAAACGTATTCTCACTCACTCCTTCTTTATCGAGCGCTTCCATCACCTGACCGAGAGCGTGATCCAACTGAGTGATATTACCCATATATTTGCTATTTTCATGCCCCTTGTAGAGAGCTTCAAACTGCGGATCGGTCGCGATCGGCGAGTGCGGCTCATGCACCCACACCGATAAAACGAAGGGCTTTGACTGATCCCGTATCTCGCTCAGCCAACGCTCAGCCTCCGACGCGACCAGTTGAGCGGAATAGCCCTCCATCTCCCCCACGGCTTCACCTTTACGGAAGAAATTATCCGGATTCCTGTGACTCGGCTCGGCATTGTTGTGGGTATACATCCAATAATCGTAGCCGTGGTCACCCGGTTGCGGGTAATCCGGGTTATTGAACTGCTGCTTCGAATTAAGATGCCATTTCCCGACATGGCAGGTCTCGTAACCGATTTCCTTCAGCAACTCCGGATAGGTGATCTCGCTGGCCCGGAGGTGGGCCTCGTGATTGCCCGAAAGATGGCGCCAGACACCGTTGCGGTAAGGCGTTCTACCAGTGAGAATAGCGGCACGCGAAGGGGAGCACACACCCGCGGCCGAATAACACTGGGTAAACTTGACTCCCTGCGAGGCCAGCTTGTCGAGGTTGGGAGTCTGGATGAGCGGATGCCCGTAGGTCGCCGAGTCGCCCCAGCCCATGTCGTCCGCAACAAAGACGACGATGTTTGGTTTGTTAGGACGGCTATCTTCAGCAGAGGCAATTTCAGTCAACAGAGATGCAACACATAACGGGAAAACGAATCGAGTTACATAACTGAAAAACGGCATATTATTATTTTGGGAAATATTCATTTATTCCTTCCTTTTTCATTCTTCCAAAGTTTGATGGCAGCCACATCATTCTTCGCATTTAAGCCATCGGTGCTGCGTCCGCGCGAGACATCGTCTTTGAGCTGTGCTAACAGACGTGCCGCAACTTCCAGATTCTTCTCATAGAGATTCGTCGTTTCAGCTGGATCCTGTTCCAAGTCATAGAGCTGACCCTTTAGTGCGTCGGACACTTTAGACATCTCTTTCTCATTCGGCAGAGTCCAGCCACCAGATCCTTTTGCCAAGAGGAGCTTCCACTTGCCCTGACGATAAGCGAAGTGCCCACTCACGCTGTGGTTTACAATTCCTTTGCGTGAGAATTCAACTGGCTTTCCTTTGAAGATTGGCAAAATACTTTCACTGTCTTCGCCGGCATTTGCAGGTAGTTCCTTGCCAACCAACTCGGCACAGGTCGCGAGCAGGTCTGTCTGGCAGGTAATCACATCCGACCTGCTACCGGCTTTGATGACTGCGGGCCATTTAACCAGAAATGGCACGCGGTGGCCACCTTCCCAAAGATCTGCCTTGGAGCCACGGTATTGAGCACTAGCGAAGTGGCCATGGCCTTCAAGTTGCTTAAAGTTGGCGGCTTTGGAACAACCATTATCACTCGTCACGATGAGCAAAGTATTGCCTGAAAGCCC
Source organism: Candidatus Seribacter sulfatis (assembly GCF_964187635.1). NCBI lineage: Bacteria > Pseudomonadati > Verrucomicrobiota > Opitutia > Opitutales > Candidatus Seribacteraceae > Candidatus Seribacter > Candidatus Seribacter sulfatis. The sequence continues at coordinate 3,916 of NZ_CAXLMO010000109.1, forward strand.
CTGCGCATCCAGGGCCTGAACAACTTGTCCGACGATGTCGTCGGTCTGCATCATGAAGTCGCCATACTGGCCAATACCACTTTGCCCCTGCCACTTTTGAGAAGGAACTATGGGCGTATGCGGCGATGGCAATGGCATGTAGATGAAGAAAGGCTTGTTGCTCTGATACTCGGATATGAATTGGACTGTTTCCGCCGCAAGTTTGCCCAAAACTTCAATTGCTTCAAAGTCCTCGGTCGCAGGCCCAGGGCGTTTGAACGCTTTGACATGAGTGCCTTCGCCTACCCAGTTACGATCACGGATCCACACATAAGGAGGAAAATCCAGGGACGCGGTAATACCAAACCAGGAATCAAATCCGAGATCGACTGGACCCCCTTGAATGCTGCCTTTCCAATCGATGTTAGAGAGTTGGCCCGAAGGAAATGGGCCCATCTTCAGCTTCTCTCTGATGCCGACAGCAGCTCGGGCTTGCTTACCGTCGATCGTCGCGATGTCCAGCCCCAAGTGCCACTTACCAATCATGGCAGTGGTGTAACCATTGTCACTGAGGAAACGAGGGACGGTCATTCGAGTCGTTGGAATTAGGGGCAAGCCGTAGCCATTGAGCACACCCTCCTGCAACTTTGTGCGCCAATTATAGCGACCAGTGATGATGCCGTAGCGAGTCGGTGTGCAGACTGAGGAGGTTGTGTGTGCATCGGTAAATATCATACCCTCCGCAGCGACGCGGTCCATGTGTGGCGTGGCGATTTTACCCCGCCCTGGATTCAGGCACTGCACATCGCCGTAGCCCATATCATCCGCCAAAATATAGACGATATTTGGTTGTGAATCCGCAAGTAATAAGAGTGGCAGTAACGCAGCCAGTGCACCGACTTTAAAAAGAGAGAAGGGATTTCTATTTTTCACATATCGAATGTTCTAATTGTCGCTATTTTGCGGCCGCAACATCGCTGAATTGCATGAACCCATTCTCATCGATCAGCATGAAGCAGTAGCCAGCGATATTTGCTGGAATCACCGCACTCACACTTGAACCATTTTTGCTTACCTTGGCCGGTAAACGCATTCCCGGGATAAACTCTGCTGTCACCGCATCTTTGCTACCACGTTTGTTTTTCTTTTTGCCAACCGATGGTGCGTCGCAATAAATCACAACCGCTTCCCGAATCATCGGGCCACTCGGTTGGATTGCGAGCTGTGCCTTGCGTGAGGATTTCTTGAAAGAAGCATCTCCGAGCTTAGCGACCGGTTTTTTCTTACCTGCGTAGTTTGGATTCAAATACGGGAGCTCTGCATGATTTGCGACGAGGGCTTGGTCGAGCAGTCCGCTCAGTCGATCTACTATTAAGCTATATTTAGGATTCTTCGCGAGGTCGTAGGTTTCCTCGAAGTCGTTGCGCTGACCGTCTTGGTAGAGTCGATACAGTTCGTAGTCATTCGTGAAGTATCGTTTGTAGAGTTTAAAATCTTTGCTGCGAATGGCTGACTTCATCGAGTCTTTTCCACCATGTGGATAATGCCAGAAAAGGAACTCACGTTCTTTGCCATTTTGATCGAGTACCTGAGTGCTTTTGCCTTTCAATACAGGAGTGATGTCCAAACCACTGAGCTTCGCCTCATCTTCGGCGGAGATCTCGGTGTCGGTCAGAACAAGGAATGTAGGGAAGAAATCGAGCTGATTGATCATGCCATCAAACTGAGTGCCTGCCGGGACTGTAGGACCAGCAATTACCATAGGCACGCGCACGCCGCCTTCTTCTGCATGGGTTTTGCCATATTTAAGCGGCGAATTATCCGAGAGTGTTTCTTTACCATGCCTCGTGGCTCCACCGTTGTCAGAGCTGAAGAAAATATAGGTCGTTTCGTACAGCTTCTTACCTGGGCTGCGAGGATCATCGGTTCTCTCAAGGAAATCGACCACGCGTCCAAGACTCCAGTCCACGCTGGTTACCATGGCGGCAAAGTAAGGGTTCTGTTGTCCAGGCAGGCTCATGTCTCCTGGTTTCGGGGGGAATGGTTGGCCGAGTTTATCGCAGTAATACTCAAGCAGTTCGCCATTGCGCGTCATCGCCGGCCAGTGAACCATCCAATGGCACAGATTCAGGAAGAACGGCTGATCCCCACTTTCAGCAATGAACTTGATCGCGGATTCGGTGACCTCATCGTAGGGATAGGAAATCCCTTCCGGCTTTTTCTCGCTGAATGGTGGAAACTTTTCCTTACTCAAGGGATGCTTGGGATCTTCTGCAGTCGCAAAGCCTTTGGTTCGATCCGGCACACTGCGGTGGATGCCCCGGTCTTCGTTGACGAACTCAAAACCATAGCTCGCCGATGAAAGACCAATATGCCATTTGCCGGAGTGGCCTGTACGGTAGCCGTTCGCCTTCAGCGCATCCGCAATCGTCAGGTGATTTCGATCCAACTGTCCCTCCAGGTAAGGAGGAATCAGACGCTCGGTTTTCTTGGCATCCTTTCTGTTATCTAGCGTGACGTGCGTGAAGCGTGTTTTCGCAGGATGCTGTCCTGTGAGGATCGCAGCACGCGAGGGTGAACAGGTAGGAGCGGGCGAATAAGCCTGAGTAAAGTTCATACCAGACTTTGCAAGCTTCACTAGATTCGGAGTCTCATAGGGAGTTGGTTTATCAACATCATTGAGCGGAGTCGCCTGCCATCCGAGATCATCAATGTAAAAGATAATGATGTTGGGAGTAATCTCTTCAGCCTCTTCCGCTAGAGCTACTAGGGGGAAACAGAGGCAACTGACAAGAGTAAAGGTGGTCGAAAAGATACTCAGAGAAATTGAAGGTAGCTTAGTTTTTAATCTTCTGATGGACTTTCTCATTGAGGTTTAAATTCTAAGTAGTTAAGTTAAATGTTGTCCATTTAAAAAGGGGTATTCAAGCAATGTTTTGCTGCCCAAGCATGCCCTTTTTCTAGAATATTAAGCGTTGAGTTTTCGTACATAACCCAACCATCGTGATTAGATCATTGAGTCGGAACTTGACTCGGTAATATGCGGATTCGGAACGATAAAAAGTTTTCGTTTTTGACTGAGCGGTTTCCTGGAACGTTAAATAATTCTCCGGCAGGCAATGCGAGTGCCTTGCCTAAAAAATAAACTAATATAGAGGCTAACAATTTTTAGTTACTCTATTTCAATATTTTTCATTTCGGATAACTACCTTAATTTTTCTCAATAATTCGTAGGAATCCGATGACTCGGGACATTTTCCTTTCATTCAATTCATGCTTCACCATTGAGACCTTCCATTATCATAAACGCGGATGCTGTGGTTCTTGGGATCCGGTAATACAAAGTGAGTGGTCACGAGTAGTGTGATTGCCGATTATCTTTTCAAAATTTGTATTTCTGTAACCAAGAGTTGGTACGCTAAACACACAAATACTCGTTGCTTACCTGATCATTAGGTCAATCGTTCCCTATGTGTGCGATCATTAAAAATCTCACAATCCCTTATGTTCAAACCTATCCAGAATTACAGGAAAACCAGCCCCACTATCTTCAATAATTTATAAAGATTTATTGATAGAATCCCACCAACAATAGGTTAAATCAACTTAATACTTGGGTGCAAGGGAACGATGTAAAATTGCTCGTCCGTAGCGGAATGGCCAGTGGAGTGAAGTTGGTTTTCTTCACATATGGTAGAAATTATTGACTCAATAGAACTGTTTTTAAAATGATAACTCTTCTTTCTTTCGTAGGCTTCATCGTCTTCAAGAAGGAGGGTAATCTCAAAATTTTCGATAAACTCTTTTTTAGAATGATTGGCATTCTTATCCAGTTCTTTTCGGACTGCACTTTCTAGGTCCCTGAATATTTCTTTCAGGGGAGTATCCTGCCAAGAAATATTATCGAGTTTGATGTTTTCTGGAAGTACTCCAGGAAATCGAAGGTGTAACAATAGTTTCATAGGCAACCTGGCGACTCCCATTTCTAATTGCCCTATTTGAAAGTTTTGTTGCTCAACCAATAAGCTAAGAGCCCATTTGTGCTCGTACTTTTTTTGAAGTGCTTGCTCAAATTCACTTGGGTCCATAGCCACAAAAACAGTCTTATCATGATAGAGCCAGCATCCATCGATATTACGAACGCACTGATCAACTGTTCCTTGGATAGTAAAACCAGACAGACCATTAATAGGAAATGATTGTTGCAGGGCCTGTTCCGAAACCTGCAGCTTGATGTCGTGTGGTTCTAAAATCTCTGCCAGCTTGCTAATACGCTCATTCCTTAAGTTGAAGTGCTCCACTATCTCCTCATCAAACTTAGCTGGTAAAACATAGGGAGCTAACGCAGATTCTAGTTTCTTCAGGCGCTCTGTTTCATGGGCGGGAATAGCCGGTGAACAAGAAAAGGAACCAATGAGCATAAATGCTATGAGCAATCGGACAATGGGTGAGTTCATACTCTGGAGTCTAGTAATACCGACCACTCAGTAAAGGCTTATCGTCCAACTCACTTTTTGCCAGGGTCTGCTTGAATATCCCTATGGTAAAAGACGCCGATGACCCGGGTCGTTTTCCCTTTCAATGTTGGAAATTTGCCACCTGGATTGCCGTCTCTATCCATCATGTTGGCGGTGATGACATATCTTCCCAACTCCGGGATGTAGGCGATATCGGGATCATGGATACGGTAATTATCCCAATGGTTCACTTCTTCAGAGCGTGGGGTGATGGCCTTGCCCACATACTCGAAGGGCTGATTGATATCCTTGGATCTCCAGGCCACCACCTTGTAAGGACTGCCCTTGGATTCGCGATCGCAAAAGATGTAATAAGTTCCATGGATCTTCTCAATGGTGGCATCTCCCACGCCATATTTGTGCCCGCCATCGGGGTTGGGATCGACCGCCTTGGCGTTGATCAATTTCCAGTCTCCTAAGCCGGTGGTGGAGGTGAAGTGGGCCAGGCTGGTGCCATCCGGCCCGTGCGGGAAGTGCCCATGCTCGCCGAACATGTGGAACACACCGTCTTCATAATAGATGCCGATGTCATCGCACTGCTTACTTGGAAAAGTGCCGGCGGCTTTCCATTTGCCACTGGCTTTTTCGAGCGGGCCAGAGAAGGTGTAAACAATTCCCTCTTCGTAGAGGTAGTAGGTCCCATCAACTTTCACCCCGTCATCGTATTCATAGTGTTTA
>NZ_CAXLMO010000110.1:0-4282 GCF_964187635.1 Candidatus Seribacter sulfatis
CCACGCATGCAAACTGCTCTGATTGGTCACCGCAAGCTCGGCCACCGAGGGGTCGCTCACCGAGTAAATCACGGAAAGGTTGGAAGTGGCACTGGCATTTAAGTCAACCGTCTGGCCCACGCCTACTTCGGAAAAGTTCTGATCCCAGGCAATGGTTTGCGCGGTTAAACTGGAGAGTACGAGGTCACCATCCGCGTAAGTGAACGAGTACTTACTGGACGCCGCAGCGCCCGGGCGGATGTAGTAGGTCCCCGCACTGCTTGAATTAGTGACATTGGTAGTTACCACAGGTCCACGAGTTAAGCTAACCGTCTTGTGCGAGTGATTGCTCGGCAACGAGCCAGCCAAGCCCCACTTATGGGCGAGGTAGCCTTCGATTTTTTGGCGATCGCTTGTCGAAGAAGTTGTAGAAAGACCAATGATTTGCCCAACGCCGCCTATCCATCCTCGGTCCGCATTTTGTGTATTGTAAAGAATTCCTCTTGTCTGGGTTCTGGCAACCGAACTGGCAAAGCGGAGTAGGGTTGCTGACATAGGCAGAGCTGAATTGCTCGAGGAAGTCGCCCCATTTTTAAAGTTTCCACCGTCGTTCAATCTATCACTTCCCGTAAACCAGTTACTACTTCCAGAATGACCCATTATCCGGTATTGGCCATAAGTTCCTGTTCCGGAGATTAGGGTATTGTAGTTATCAAAAGAATTATCTGAACCATCTTTATAATAGGCTACCACAAAGATCTCCTGAAGGGATGTGCTTGGCAGGTCCAGCCCGATCGAACCATTCTCGGAGGAACTGGAAACAGATGATTTATTATTTAATAATGAATTGGATACTGTGTAAGTCGGCTTTCTTGATGATGTTGCCTGGGTCGCATGATTATTGTTTCCACTCTTGTCTTTCCAACCTCCAATATCGGTTGTTGCTGATGTATTAAAAGTGTGATCCGAAAAGAGGGTGGAACTATCCGCTGCATCCAACCAAAGGGCAAGGTTCGAGAAAGCGGCAGGGTTGGCGGCGACCCCCAGGCTGGCGTCGTTATGTTTCCATCCGGTCGCTGTATAATTGAGGTCAGGAATGCTGGTGCCTACTGGGAGGGTGAGATCCTGTCCGGTGATGGTTAACGGTGCCTTGGCCACGGAGATGATTTTCGTAACTGGAATCGCGGCAAAGGCGGTGGTGTTTTCTACTGCGGTGGCCGTGAGGGTGACCGATCCACCTCCACGAATAATCGCACTGGTACCGTTGATCTCGATGATGTCACTATCGCTGGAGGTGTAGTTTAAGTCACCTGTGCCGGTTGCGGTAGCATTCAGGGTTATTGGGGCATCCCCATAAGTGATATTGGTGAAGTTCTGATCCCAGGTGATGATGCGTTGTCCCTTGGTTACGCTGAATGAAATCTGCTTGGAATCATTTCCATCTGAATTTATCGCAGTTACAGTGGCATTGAAGTCACCGATGAAGGTGGTGGTTCCCGAAATGACTCCTGAATTATTAATGCTCAATCCGGTAGCCAATCCAGTGGCACTCCAACTGGAGGGGTTGCGGGAGGCGGGGATTTGAATGGAAACATTTTGCCCGGTGGTAATGGTCGCCGTCGACATGTTTCCAATCAGGGGCTTGTTGTCGAAGACTGGAGGTACATCTTTGTAGCTATGATTGGAATCGAGAGTATTGGCCACGCCCCACTTATGGGCGAGGTAACCTTCCACTTTTTGCTCTTCAGTACTGTTTAATTGACGGGAAAAGATCAATAGCTCAGCGAGATCGCCCCCAAAATCATTGGTTGTGGAACTACCGGATTTTCCGAGTTTGATATTGGTCAGGCTGGCACCGCTTGATGCGGAATTTTTGGCGACTTGGGCAGAAAAGGAATCAGCGGTGGCACTCGGGATTAATGCCCAGGTTGGCTCGCTGGCCAAGTGGGCACTGGTATCCCCAGACTCACTTATCCGTTGGGTAATCGCATAAATGGAGTAGGCACCCGCCTCGGTACGAATGGAAGACACGTTAAGCACATCTCCATTGCCATCAAAACGGACTACGGATTTACCTCCGATTGCATTGCTGATCACGACGGGTTGCTCGGTACTGCTTGTTTGATTTACATCTTTTGGGGTAACCGATTTATCAGTCCACGAGGGCAGGGCACTTCCATTGGCCACACTGTCCGCGGCGTCATTTCCATCGAGGTCGGTGGCATCCAACCACAGAGCAAGGTCGGGAATGGAATATTTATTAATCGCCGTATTGGCGGGCACAAAAGTTTTCACTGTTGCCCAGGCCGTACCCTGTGCATTTACGGCTTTGGCGGTGTAGTAGTAAGTGGTCCCCGTGGACAGTCCGGAGATGGATTGGCCAACTACGCCGACACCCTGGTTAGTGGAGGAGGCAAGGGGGTTGTCCCATTGATTGTGGTTTCCATTATTACTCCCATTGTTATCTCCCCAGTAAAAAGTGACATTGGAATCATTGCCATTGGTAAAAGTGAGCTTGGCATTGAGCGTGGCCGAGGTCTTGGTGATCCCGGTGGCGCCCGGGGTTTCGATTTTGGGCAACCCTAGGGTGGTGAATGAGCCCAGATCGGAAAAGGATGAGTAGGCAGTCCCGCTGATGGTGACGGTTGCAAAATAGCGGTAGAAGTAGGTTGTTCCCGCGGTCAAGCTGGTCAGATTATGATTGAGGGAACCGACCGGTTTGGTGCTCAGGTTCGCATTCGATGACCAGTTTTCGGCAGTTTGGTTGCCGTCCGATGGTCCATAGTACAAAGTGACATTCGGATTGGTGGTGCCGTCGAAGGACAGAAGGTTTCCCTTTGCCGTGGCCGTGCTGGTGCCCACGACAGTGGGCGTGGAAACAGAGAGAGCCGGTGTATTGGGTGTGGCGCCAGTGGTGAAGGATACGTTATCCGACCAGGTCGAGCCTGCGGAATTGCTTGCTCTTATCCTATAAACATAGGAGGTGCTGGCTGTGAGTCCGCTCATACCCAATTCGATATTACCCGGATTCTGGGCATCGGGAAGGCTCGAGTTACTATCCCATCCAATCACGGTCTCTCCCTTATCAGCAGTGCCGTAAAAAACTTCCAATGTCGTGTCCGTTCCACCGGTTTCCAACAGAGTGGCGGTGGCGGTGGCTGAGTTTGAACCCACTGCACTGGTTACAATTTTTGGCTCAGTTGTATTGACTGAACCAATACCCCATTTCTTTGCAAGATATGCTTCAACGGTAAGAATTTCGGCACCGGACAAAGCCGTATTGTAAATGAGGATTTCTCCCAGTTTACCTCTCCATTGATTCGTCGTTGTAGATCGATCATACCCAAAGCAATCTGCGTCCGAATTAGAGGTGGTTTGTACGCTAAGAATAGCCAATGAGTTCGGATATGAGGTGGTTTCTCCATTTATAACATTTCCGTTTAAACGAGTAACCCCACCTTTAACTTGAGATGCAGTATGACTACCCCAAAAACGTCCGTTATTGTTGTTATGCCAATGAGGATGTTTGGTCGTATCACTTAAAACGAAACGATATCCGGAACCGTTTACACTTACATCTTGCGATATTATCCAAAAGACCGTTCTAATGTCATTGATCATATTGAATGTGTGTCGTTGTCCATCACCCGTGTAGTGCATAACCGTGTTACCGTTTTGGAAATTGGAAATGATGGAAGGAGAACCTGTTTTTGCAGCGTTGTTCCCATTGTTACTTTTGTCAGACCATGAGGCACCCGCGGAGGTGAGATCACTTGCATCCAACCAAAGTTTAAGTCCACTGATATTTGAAATATCAGTATTGATTGCCTGCAGGTCAAAGAGTGGTTTTTCAGCAGTTACTGAGACTGTGACCACTTTACTAGGAGAGGTGCCGGATAAGTTGGAAGCGGTAAGCGTGATATTATGGTCACCCACAGCAGTGGTGTGCCCCGTGATCGCACCAGTGGTTGTATCGATGGACAAACCGGCTGGCAATCCGGTGGCAGAAAATCCAGTCGGGTTGTTCAGTGCCTGGGCTTGGTAATAAATGCCGGCAGATGCCTCAGCATAGATGGCCGCGATATCAGTGGTGGAGAGTGCGGACCCGTACAGCCTGAAATCATCCAGGTCGCCTGTGAAGTATCTTTCAGAATTGTAATGAGAACGACCAATGTATTGAGGTGTGCGCGTGGCACTGTCAGGTGTGGTTTTATCAGTGGCAGTGGCAAACAGGGTACCATTTTTGTAGACACGGGATGTTGATGTGTTTGTACCCCCATTTTCCAGAGTAATGGCAAGGTGT
>NZ_CAXLMO010000111.1:0-3656 GCF_964187635.1 Candidatus Seribacter sulfatis
TAACCAGTTTTTTTATCGGTGCATTGGATTTGTAACCCAAAATACGGGCGGCGTGTGAAAAATTAATTAAATCAAAATTATTTTGTTTCATGTTATCTTATAAAAAGTAAAATTACATCTGTTGATTGAAGTTCTATTCAGTCGCTATATTTTCGTGGCCTGCCCCTGGTTTTTGGAGGCATTTCAATAACTTTTGTTGAGTCTTCATCAGAAGTTTCGTTGTGTTCCTGCTTATTGGTGATCAATGAATAAAGATCGCTTAGAAGAACCCTTTTTATCTTGTTGTCCGGTATATAGTAGCAGGGGAGCGTGTTTCGGGAAATCAGATCTTCCACGGATTTGCAACTGTTGAAGCCAAGGATGCCTGCGGCTTCAGTGACTTTAACATAGCGGTCTAAGGTATCAAGCTCGGGAGGTTGAATAGTATTGGGGAGTGTCATCGCGGGGTTACTGTCTGTTGATTGCTGTGATAGGAATTTGGCTTTGTTGATTAAATCCTGCACCACTATGGGTTCCCCTTTTCTTTGATCGCACTAAAGAGGGTAAGCAGTTCGGATTTTTTGACCCGTAATTTTTTGGTCAGGGGAATCGAATAAGCTGGCAAATCTCCCTTAATCACCAAATTATGAACTCGGGTGTGTTTTCCAGAACCAAGAAGAGAAGCTGCTTCAGTGAATGTTAGGTATCGGTCATGCGGATAGGAGTCCTCTTTTCCGTATTTAAACATTTTCCGAATTATGCGGTTTTTGGGTCAGCATATTCATCAAATCATGGTACCTGACTTTCTTTCGGTTCGTATGGGGCATTTGATAAGCCTTCAGATACCCGTTATCAATAAATGATTCAATTCTGCGATAATCAACATAACTAAGCACTTTTGCTGCTTCACAAAGATTAAGGTAGTAATTGGGATGTTCATCAAAACGGTCTATTTTTTTCATTTAGATACTCCGTGGAGACGGGCGAGTTTTTTTACCTCGTCCAGGCAGAGGAATTTCCTGCCGAGTACAGTGGATTGAAAAACAGATAATTTTCCTGATCTGATCAGGTGATCAATTGAATTTGTGTTTGCATAACCAAGAAGATCCCTCGCAAAAGCTTTGGTGACATAGGACCTATTTTCAATATTGATTTGGCTCATCTTTATTTTATGTATTAAATGTGTGTATTCGTTAAAGTTGCATTATATCAAACTAAAAATTAATTAATTATATTTTTTTCGTATGATTTAAAAATTAATTAATTAGTCGGATAAAATAATTATTTATGGGCTATTCGGTTCCCGGTGTGCATTGGATATAAAATGAAGTTCCAGTGTCAAATAGAGTCTGATTTTTTGGTTAATTTAATTTTCATATTTTTGACTGATAAATGATTTTGTTAATTGCTTAGCTAATATTCATTTCATAAAGAATTTTCATGCGATTCGACCGGAGGCATATGGTTCGGTTTGCCCACCAGAAATAGATCTGAAACTTCTTCGCTTCCAAGTGCTCGTTTCCAAATAATCAATTCGTCGGACATTGCGTTCAGGGCTCTTGTCCAACTCCCATTTATATTTTGAATATTACCAATTAAAAATTCTCCTGGCTCAACAAATTTCACATGCTCGGTGTGGTGCGAAAGGAGTAATTTTCCGTTGAGGTAGATATGAACTATAATTCCTAAGGAAGATTTTTCGAAGACAGTGCTTATCATCTGCCACGAAGATAGGGGAATTCTGCCTGAACGTTGGGTGTGTGATCTTGTTTCCAGCTCGGATTCTCCCCACATAAATAGCGAAGGTATGTTCGATGTCCTGGGCATTTCTAAGCGAAAGTATCCAGGTTTGTTCCAGTACTTTGATCCGTAAACCGCTGACCAGGTATCATTAAAATAGGGAATGTAAATCCATGAAGAAAATGACAGTTCTTCGAATTTACCCATGAAATCAAGTGATATATGGCTGTCATGATGAGGCATTGTCAGTGCTTTTGAACCGGGGAATCTTCCTGATGTCCAGCTGGAGTTATGCATCACGCCATGACTGATCGGGGAATTTTTCTTTTTATTTAAGATAATACGATTCGGTCTAATTGTGTTCTTATAATGTTTCCACTGCCCGGGGAGATTTTTTAATTCATTAGACCCGAATTTGTGTTGGTTCCTGTAGTGGGTGAAGTCAAAAATGGCCAAAACATTATCATCTGAAAGATATTCCTCTATCCTTTCCTGTTTCCTTTGAAGACCGAGGAATCCGGGTTGATATAACTTTTCATCTCCGAGGAGGTCGGAAAAAGAGTTTGTGAGAATTGTATGGTTTGAATCTGATGCAGGTTTGTTAAACCTGCTTAAATATCCTAAGGATGTTTCGCTAGTTTTGTCTTTAATTTCAACAAGTCCTTCATTCACCATAATGGATGGTTTTTCCCCGGGAATTATTGAGAGAGAGAATTCAGTTCCCCAATCCACAATTTCCTTGTCCTCGGTATGTATGGTAAACTGATGCCCCCACTTATTGATAACAATGGTTCTTGCTTTCCCCTCTTTTATTCTGATGTCTTTGGGACCGAGAATTTCAAATTGTCCGGGGCCCTGGAAAATAAAATCCACCGATTTGTTGAAGCGCAAATGAATCCCGCCGCCTTTTTTAAGCTCGAAAGTTTCCGGTTTCCAAATTTCTCTGTTTAAAGATTTCGATTGATCGAGGTGGACTTGGTTGTGGTCGATCACCACCGCAAGGGGATTTTTAGGAATAATGTTGGCGCTCGCAAAAGAAGCTGTGCTTTCCTGATCTTTATCTACATTTCTGGTGAGCCATGAAAAACAGATTATGAAAATTGCGGCAACCGCTCCGAGTAAAAGAAGTTTCTTAAAAGGAGGGGGGTGAGTATCCAATTGATCTGTCTTCTTATTGGAGAATTTGAGAAGGTCTCCGAGGTCTTCTTCACGGTCCAGCAGTTGCTCATGCATTATTGCATAAGTTCGAAAATAGGATCTGGCCGAAGCGTCTTTTTTTAGCAGACTATTTAATTCGGGTTCCATTTCTTTCTTCAGATGATTTGAAAAATAATCCGCAATGAGTTGTTTTTGATGTTTTTTCATATCTTTACTGATTCGAAATAAGTTTTTGGTTCATACAGTCTGCCAAAGAAAGGCGTAGCCTGCTTGCCTGTTTGTAAAGTGCTTCTGGAGTTTTCTTCATTTGTTTTGCTAGCTCTACAAACGATCCTCCCTTATTGTAAGGAAGTTCTACAAGCTTGCGGTTAAAATCGGAAAGCATCTTTAAGCATTCTTCCAGGTATCCAAGTAATTGATCGCTTTCCTTAAATTCCTCGATGCCTTCGTTCAGAATGGTTTCCACCAAGTCATTATTCAAAATGAGTCGACTTCTGGCTTTGCCTCTCCTGAATTTTAAAATTTCATATCGTGCGATGACGCACATCCATTTCCCAAAATTTTCTTCGGGATTTTCAAGTTTACTGAATTTCTGCCAGGCAATGATCGAGGTTTCCTGCATTACCTCCAAAATATCGTCGTGATTTTGTAAGCCGTTTCTTACATAGGCACGCACAAGTGGTTCATACTTACTGTATAATTCAAGAAAGTAGGTTGATTGCTCTTTTTTTTTCGTTAACACTATACTTATTACTCCCGTTGAAATTCAATCCTGACAT
>NZ_CAXLMO010000112.1:0-50168 GCF_964187635.1 Candidatus Seribacter sulfatis
ACCCAAATGCTCAGTTTATATTTTGCTGAATTTTCAGTCACCTAACGGGTAATCGCCAAAGGAAAACGGAAATGCGTTCGATATCGATGTGACACTCTACGAAAGCCCTCCTCTCCCTTTGATGGGTCAGGTATTTTATAAGGCCATTGAATATCAATTTGTAAGGCAAGAAATCCATTACTTGGATGATGACGGTGTCGATGCTCAAGTGGATATTGTGAGCATTTAATGAGAAAATATCTTTCCGACTCAGGAAGCCATCTGTTGGACCACGGAGGCCCTGTTTCACTTCCTTTCATACCGAGAAGAGAAAGTGGCACACCTTGTGCAGATTGATTAAATGGAAAATTACTACCACCGGATTCATTAATCCAAAGTTCCTGCATTTGCCCATCCTCCTGACTCCCCGAATCATTCATCAAGGTTTTATCATACTCGATCACTTGTTCAAACTCGACTCGGTGCCCTTCTTTGGGAGCAACTAACAGTAGGCTCCACCGCTCGTCCTTCATATCCTCTGGTGTGGGGGATGAAATCCCTCTAATTCTTTTGGTTCCGCGCTCCACGAGACTAAAACCCATTCTTTCTAATTCAACTTGAACCGCATCTACTAATCCGTAGGCAATATTCTGCTCTCTTACCTTCCCCACCCCTTCGACTCCCCAGGGGAGAAACCCAAGTAACCCACCGATCAAAAATCCAAAAACTGCCAACGCAATGACCACTTCCAAGAGAGTAAAACCGTTCTTAGAAGATTTTCGAGAGCAACTCGATGGTTTCATCACGACCATAATTTATTCAAAATCTTCCAACTCCAATACAGCAAACCCGCCGTAACGGCGAAGTAATATACCGGCAATGGAATTAGGGTTATCAAAACGAAGGGGTTTTCCGGATTCACCTGGATTGGGGGAACCAACGCCCAAAACTAATTTCGGTGCTTTTTGTACGCCGGATCCAGAAGATTCAGGAAAAACGACATTACCTAGTTGGTTAAAGGCAAGATACCGAAATTGGTTATCCCCATTTTGTTCCCGCTCCCCCTTAAAAGAATCCGCTAAAGAAAAATCATCATTTTCATCGCTCCATATCGTATAGGCATCACTCCTCCATCCCTCTCCTGTTTCCGACTTATCTTCTCCCTCTGGAACAAAATAAACACCATCGGTTAAATATTTCCCTTCCCCCATTACAATCCACTTCACTTCACCGGTCGTTGAACATGTGTCCTGAACAATGAGTTCTACATAGCGGTGAAATTTATCCAAATCGGTCTCGGTATTATTGACAATTAATCGAGTCTCACTACCCGATAATGCAGCACGGGATCGTGCTTGCTGTACAAGTCCGAGTAATTCCCTCTGGGCGGCACCAAGCTCGGCACCACCGCCCCCGAGTAAGGAAAAGCCAACTAGTCCCATCATTAAACCCATCACTGCCAAAACAATCAATAATTCCAAAAGGGTGAACCCCTTTAGTTTAATTCGCTTTTGATAATAATCGATTTTCAAACGGTCAATCAGTCCTTTTCTAAATATTTCCCGACATCCCAGGAAAAAACATTTTCTGATTCTGTTTCACCGGTCTCATCAACGAGTACATAAATTCCAACTTTTTCACGAATCACAGATAATTTATCTTTTGCATTATCCACAACCTCCGAATCGTAATCCTGCTTAAGGGCGGAAAGAATTTCATCAACTGCTGCCGATCCTAACTTGATTAAACCATCCCCATCCTGATCAACTACGACCCGAATTTTAGTCCCGGCCCAGGAATCTGCAAGATATCCCTCTGGACCAAATTCATCTTCTGAAAATGAATGAAATTCTCGACCTTTTCGATTTTGATCCCTCAACTCACTGCCCTGATCAATGGGTTGCCATTCTGTTAAATCTGGATCCCATCTCATTCCCTTAAGTGCGATTATAAAAGATTCGTGATTTTCAGCTTCTGAGAGAAGCATTGGCACTCCTTCATCCTCCTCCAAAAGAAAGGGAGGAAAGTATTTATAAAATTCTTTATATTGATAAAGTTGAGTGACCCATGAGCGAAATATTGACTGTGATTTTTTTACTTTTGAACTCGTCAGTAAATCAAACACTTTGGGCCCCAACATTCCCATTAAAATGCCAATTACGGCAATAACCACTAATAATTCAATAAGGGTAAACCCTCGCAATTTGGATTTTTTCTTGTTCATAAAGCGGTTCACCATTTCCCCGGCTCAGTGTTTGGAATATTATCTTCGTCGATTGCTTCCTTGGTAGGAGTGGCAGTTAATTCTTGAGCAAAAACAGACGATTGTCCGTCCGCCCCCTTCGAAAAGAGTAAGAATCCTTTATGTCCATCCCGTCGTGGAAATTGATAGACATAGGGTTCGCTCCACGGATCCATTGGAAAAAAAGTCTCTCCTGAGTTCGGGTTCCAATCTTCTTCTTCCGGAAGAAAAATTTCATTTCGATTTCCTTTTTGAATTCCTAAAATAAGCGAATCGCCTGGAAGGAAACTTTTCCTCAAATCCTCTTGATCAAGAGGATCGCCATTACGGTCCACTAAGCCAGCCAATGACCGCAAGAGAAAGGCACCACACTCAAATATATCCTCTTCATTCGAAATTAAGTTGGTTCGTGGATATCCTCCCATTTCACTTTTGTATTGCTCAAGGGCTAAGGTAAGAGCACCAATATGGCTTTTGGCTTGTTTTTCATCTTGGGAACTTAATAAATAGTTCGCTCCCGAAAAAGTTATTCCCGCAAGAATTCCGATTATTACAATAACCACTAACAATTCTACTAGTGTAAAACCAAATTGGGTATGAGATCTTTTAATCATAGTTTAGTATCTATAATAGTAGTCTCAATCTTGCCAATTTTGTCAACCCCACGTTCACAGTAAGAACTTACTTATTGTCCATTACTAAAAAAACCGAACGATATTTTCTTTCGGTATTTTTTGAGTTCAGGAAATCCACAGACTACTAAAGAAATTCCATACACTAATACTCCAAGTGGGATCAAAACCATTAATTCCACAATGCTCGATAGCTTACTCTCCCCAAAATACTCCTGCTGAATGGTGAACCATAATATTCCCAGCATGGCAAAGGAAGAGATAATAATACTATTTACTGAAAAGGTTTTTTCTCCGAGAAGAGTTTTTAGATTAAAAACATTTAACCTTGTGCCCAGGAATAAAGTTTGTAAGCAGGCGGAAATTACATTGGCCCACGCCAGTCCAATCATTCCATAATATTGCATCAGCACTACACTCAAAACAAAATTAACGCATAAGCTAATGACCGCAGCATGTAATGGAGCCTTCATGTTCTTTTGGGAATGAAATGCTTTTACAAAATAGGCTGCCATTGCATAAAAGGGTAAAGCAAAACAAGAAATAACAAGAACCTCAGAGGCAAGCATAACATCTTTGCCTCCGAATTCTCCCCATTGAAAAAATACGCTTACTATAGAATCTGACAGTAGGGCTAATCCAATTGCTGCTGGTATAATCAAGCTCATTGTTAATCGAAATCCCCGAGCAAAATAATTTTTGTACTCATTATTTTGCTCTTTTTGAAATGCCTTGGATAATTGTGGGAAAACAACCGTTGAGATCGAAATCGCAAAAACCCCAAGCGGAAGTTCAATCAAACGAGCAGAAAGAAAAAGGTAAGATAATGCCCCCTCATCCTCCAAGCGGTAAGCCAAGAAACGGGATACCATGATATTAACTTGCGAAACTGCTGCACTAAAAGCACCGATCAAAAAGAGTCCTTTTATTTTTTCCAATCCAGAGGAGCTCGAAAAATTAAACTTCCACCGCCAATCAAAAGATTGCCTTAATTGAATCCACGGCCAAACGGTCTGGAATATTCCACCGACCAGAACTGCGACACATAATGCCATACCCAGCTCCAACCCCCGCCAAGACATGCCAAAGTAACAAAATGCCAAGCCCCCAATCATCGCGATATTTAGAATAATGGGGGAGAAGGCGCCGGCAAAAAAACTTTTATGTGTATTTAATGCCCCGACTATAATAGCGGATATACATATGAGAAGAACATAGGGAAAAATAATGGAATTTAAGAAAAGACCATCGATCCACTTCTGACTTTCTACCCAATAGTAGTTCGAGGCCCACCATGACAATAGGCATACAACAATCGATATTATAGAGAGGAGGAAAAATAATCTCGTTAAAACCTGATTCAGGACATCGTTTGCATTTTGTAGAGAATGGGATTCTTTTACCTCCGAATAAACCGGTATAAAGGCAGAACTCAAGGTACCTTCCCCAAGCATTCTTCTGAACAGATTGGGTAATGTGAATGCGAGAATGAAAGCATCTCCGATCGCAGAAACTCCGAAACAGGTAAAAAAAAGAACATCTCGAAAAAGGCCAAGAAATCGAGAAACAATGGTGAGTCCACTAACGAGCGAGATGCTATTGGTTAAACTCGTCATTCTAAAACGCTTTCCTTACTTTCAGGAAAGAAATTGAAAGCACCAATAAAAATCAAACACTTTCAGACTCCACGCATTCTGCCAAAAGAGTTCTTGCTTCGTGCTCGGGGTCTTCATGTCCTTGCTTCTGGGCAAGCACAATGGTTTGCTTCAGTGGTTCGCAAGCTGCTTCTTTTTGCTCAACTGCGATCAATGCCTTACCCAAGAGTAATGTAACCATCATCCAATCATTTCTTTTTTCAAAACAAATTCGGAGGTGAAGGATGGACTCTTCGTATTCACCAGTTTCGTAGTAAACCTGTGCCAAGCTAAAGCGATTAAGCAAATTATCAGGGTTCTTCGCTAATTTATCAAGATACAGGCTAATTCTCTCAGACATAAGAGAGGTGCTAATTTAAGAAATTTTGAGACAAACAGCAGTGGAATTATCAGTTCCACCATTTTGGTTTGCCAAATCAATTAACGAGTGGACAAAAGACATCGGATCTAATTCATTGATCATTTTTTCGATTTCAGGCAATGCAACCATGTTGGTTATTCCATCTGAACAAATTAGAATCGAACTTCCAGGTGCCATTGCAATCTCTCCGATATCGACCTCAAAGTCGATGTCTTGGCCCATACAACGGGTAAGCGTGTGCATGTAGTGCTCGGGCATATCGATGGCTGCCTCTGGTCCATGTTTGTCAATCAGTTCATCTCCGAGCGTATGACACTTCGAAACCTTATTAAGTCCATTTTCATCATGGATATAGATAGAAGAATCCCCCACATGTACAAAAACCATTTTATCACCCACTTGGCGAAGCCCGGAAAAAGTACAACCAATTCCATTTTCTCCCCCCACAATGGTACCACACTCTACAATGTTTTGGTGAATGGAATGAGCAAGTAACCTTAATTCCTGCTCGGTAGTGCAATCATCTGTATCGTAAATAGATGATCTAAAAAATTGAACGGCCAACTTGCTTGCCAATGCCCCAAAAGGAAGTCCTCCCACTCCATCCGCCACTGCATATATTCCCCGATGCTCATCAACTAAGAAAGAATCTTCGTTTTTTTCACGAACGAATCCAACATCGCTATGTCCATGTGAGGTTAAAATCATATTGTAGGCAAGGGTAAGGTTTTAATTATTGATACCAATAAAAGGGAAAGGTCAATTTTGAAAATTTATTAAGAAAGTTCAAGATTCTTTTACTCCTCATTGAAAAGATTAGGCAAAAGATCGGTTGAATTTATAATTTCATAGTCTTTTTTAGGAAATTCTCTGATAAAATCTTTCCCATATCCTTTTTTTAATATTCGAGAATCTAAAATAACCAGCTCACCGACATCATTTTTAGATCTTATTAAGCGACCCATTCCCTGCCTCAAACGAATTACTGCAGAGGGTAAAGTAAGTTCCATAAAAGCACTTTTACCCTCTTTCCCCAAAACCTCTGATTTTGCCTCGAGTACGGGATGACTCGGATTTTCGAAGGGTAATCGGGTAATGATAACTTGGGAGAGACAGGGTCCCTTCGCATCAAAGCCTTTCCAAAAACTTTCCGCACCTAAAAGCAGAACATCCTGTTCTTCAATCATTTTATCTCGTAGATCGGACCGCGAAAGCCCTTCTCCTTGTGCATAGACTGATCGCCCCAATTTCTTCCATCGTGGAAGCAAATTTTGATAACAAAACTTCAGATCCGAATAATTGGTAAATAAAACTAATGTTCCTCCCTCTATACTGGTAGCGCAGCCGTGTAGCACTTCAACCATGTACTCTAAATAAGGTAAGCGGTTGTTGGACATAGGATCAGGACAGTCGGCTAAAACCCGTATTTGTAGATTAGACTCATAATCAAAAGGAGAATCTACTATTCCCTCTTCCACATGCTCCACACCAATCGTGGATCGAAAGGCAGATGCATTCCCCTTACGGGTTAATGTCGCACTCGTCATGAGTACAGAAACATCTCGGGAGAAAAGTTGTCCTTGTAACACTTTTGCAATTTCCAAAGGGGCACTTCGTAAGTGAATGATCTGATTCTGCTTCCCTGTTCGTTCAATCCAGTAAACAGAATTATTATCCTTAAGCTCAATCACCTCGGATAAACCATTTAGATATCCCTGCATTCTTCGGGCTTGGTCTTTTAATTCCATCTTCAGGGATTCATCATCCGTTAACTCACCCAGCTCCACTAAACATCGGCATAGTCTACTCAAGGGCGGAAATACTTCCATGGGTAAAACACCCTTCTCTAAAAGTCGGATACGGTCCTTTCCACCCAGGGTTTTCGCATGTAAATATTGAAAGAAGTCCGCGACAGCAAATTCCGCATTTTCTACGGCTTCAAAGTCCACGCTCCTCCCGATTCGTGATATCAGTCCCTTTCGTTTCTTTGGGTTAAAGATCCTCCTTACACTCATCTCTAATGCCCATGAGCTAATCGATAATCCTAGATGGTCGCCCGCAACCTCAGGCATTTCATGGGCTTCATCAAAAATAACAAAATCATTGGCGAACATAACCCCTCCCTTGTCATCATTTGGTCCAAATCCAGCACCCATTAAAGAAAAAAGTAAACTATGATTCACAATTACCAAATCAGATTCCTCAACCTCCGCCCTCGCCCTTCGGTAAAAACAGTTTTCTGGCTTACATCTTTTGGATGAACAAAGCGATGAATCAGCACTTACTGCATCCCATACCGCTCCCATAGGAAGGGGAGATAATTCCTGCCGAATGCCTTCGACAGCACCCTTATTTGCCCACTCGGCAATCCTCTCTAACTCCCGTTTTTGTCGGCCCTCAAATAATTCACCCTGACCGCTTAAAGCACGATGTAATCGAGTCGTGCATAAGTAGTTAGCTCGCCCCACTAAGAGTGCGCAGCGGAAATCCTTAAAGCTTTCGAGGGCAGGATTGGACTCCATTAAAGATCGAAGAGCAGGAATGTCTTTATTTAAGAGTTGTTCCTGTAAACTTATCGTGTTGGTGGCCACGACACAGGGTCTTTTTCGCGTGCATGAGAAAAGAACGGACGGCACTAAATAAGCCAAGCTCTTGCCTACTCCTGTTCCCGCTTCAAATAATAGGTGGCTTTCATTCAAAAGTGCATGCGCAGTCGACTTTGCCATTTCATGCTGCTCTGGTCTATGTTCAAAATCGAGGGCATTTTCCAACCACCCACCCTCTTTAAAAATGAAATCGACGATAGAAGATAAATCAAATTCATCTTCCTCCACAGCTGTATCAGCAAATCGAATCATCACTATGCAATTTAAAAAGTACTTACTTTCTACTCAGGTCGAACAAAAGGATTTCCACGTCGCTCGTTGCCAACAGTAGTATTGGGACCATGCCCCGGGAGAATTTCCGTTTCTTCGGGCAGGGTATAAATCTTTTTTTGAATCGAACTCTCCAATGTGGAGAAATCTCCACCAGGTAGATCAGCACGCCCAATGCTCTGGGCAAAAATAACATCTCCCACAAAACAAATTTTTTCGGCTTCCACAAAAAAGATTACATTTCCAGGACAGTGACCAGGACAATGGTACACTGAAACCTTTCGACCCAATAAATCTAAAGTGTCCCCCTCTTCTACCCATTGGGTAATCGCGATTGGCTGGAATTCCATTCCTGGAATCGCGAATGTGGACATCACTGCTGGTTTCTCAAAAAGCATTTGGTCGGCAAGATGACCGACCACTTTGACTGAACTAGTTGCTAATTCAGCAGCACCTGCCATGTGATCCCAATGTCCATGCGTTAACCAAATCTCAGTGAGTAAAAGCGATTCCCTTTCGAGAATAGGAATTACCTCCTCTTTCGACTCAGGAGGGGCATCGATCAATATCGCCTCTTTCCCTCCCTCCTCCCACACCAAATAAGCATTCGTTCCAATTGGTCCCAATTCCATTTTCTTTATTCGCAAAGAATTCATGAATTTACTCAAGCTGAAGCGCTGATGGATTCCAAGCAAATTACCAACTTTAGATTCGTAATCACGAACACCGATCAATCCATTAATTTAATTAATAAACTTAATTAAAAAATAAAATACTGCTTGACAGAAGCTATGTTAATGAGCACCAATAGTAAAAGTGATGTCAAGGATGGTGGTAGCTTTTAAAATCTTCCGGTTCTTCGGAATGAGGCTCCCTTGGCACATAATTCTAAAACAGAGGATACTATGAAGGATGTGATCTCACAGGTACACGAATGGATAAAACTCGTTTCCCAAGTTGGCATTGGATTAATTGCACTTGGGATTGTCGTTGAAATTGTCTTTGGCAAAGGTGCGATATTTGGAGCAAGTGTCGTTCAAAACTTGTCTCAGATAGTGGCGGAAATTGGCGGTGAAAATGGATTTGTTGGTCTAGTGGCTATCCTGATTATTTTGGCCATTTTCCAAAGAAACAAATAATAAACTTTCAGAGTACATTTAGCTTCTGAAATAAATAAACCTAAAAGTGGGGAAAAAATAAATGGAAAATGTAGCAAAAAAACTAAAAGACACTATTGGTGGCTTAACCGAAATCTTGATCGTTGCAATTGGACTACTTGTAGTCGTGCAAATTGTCTTCGGAGCCGGTGGAGAAAATGGTGGAATTGACATAATAGGAAATATAACCGGTGTGGTTGATTCCTTTATCGGAACGGGTGCAAGTTTGGCCAGTCTTGTTGCACTATTGATTGTAATGGCGGTGCTAGGTAAAAAAGGCTAAATTAAATCTACAGTTATTAAAGAAGGGGCGAGATCGCCCCTTTTTTTTGTAATTACATAAATTGAATAATTTTAAAAGTGAGTAACACCCTATTGATTTCGATTTTTACATTGCCATTCTAGTTTAATTCTAAATGGCTATGTTTCCGATGCGTATCCTATTCACAATTACATTTCTATATGCTGTAGGGGCGAATTTTTTGCATTCACAAACGGTTTCGGTAACGGGCTCTTCCTCATTAACGACTGGGGGTACGGTTTCATATCCGGGTTACTATGGATTAGATGAAATTAATTACCCCCCCACAATAATAACTGATTCCTCTGGAAATTCCTACGGACTTTGGTTCTCTTCTTCCTCCTCAGTCTATACAAACTCAACGGTTTACCTTTTTGCTACACCCACTAACGGGTATTATTTTTCTGGTTGGTCGGGTGATTCTAATAGCACGGCAAATCCGCTTTCAATTACTTCAAGTACAAACTTCAATGTAACGGCCAACTTCACTCCAAACCCAATTATAGTATCGGTCGGAAAATCTCCGACAATAGGAGGAACTGTGTATCAACCTTACTATACTGCCGACCCTGGCGGAGGAACTGCCTATACCTTTCAAAATTCTCTTGGACAATATTACTCACTCTGGTACACAACAAATCAATATGTTCCGGTAAATGCCTCAGTTTATATTCAGGCGGTTCCCGCAATTGGATATTACTTTTCTGGTTGGACTGGGGATGTGAATGGCACATCAAACCCAATTGCAGTAACTGCTACTGAAGATCTCAATGTGACGGCCAATTTTGAACTGCTCACCTTTACAGTTTCATCTGAAGTGATTGGCGAGGGAAATGTTTCCGGTGCCGGTTCTTATTCCTACGGTTCTTTAGCTAACCTTACTGCAAATAACTCATCCACCACTACTTTTTTAGGGTGGGATACAAACAACACCACAGATGGGAACTGGTCTTCTGCTTATCTCGGGTATTACCTCAATCAAACCACTCCACTAAGCGTTCAAATCACTCAGGATGTAAATTATAAAGCTTATTTCAGTACTAATGTTTACCCTACTGACAACAACCTCACCACTTCTTTTAAAGAATTTTTAGCCAGCAATCCATACGCATTATATTTTTCAGGTATCCCCCTCACCAAAAATCCTGCAAAGCTGACCCAAGCTCACCTCGAAGGGCTCACCTATTTCACGGCACCAGAGAATGGAAGAATCATTCGGAATCTAGAAGGTATTCAATTCGCAAAAAACCTTCAATCTCTGATTATAAAAGAGAATGGAATAAGTGATATATCGCCCCTTCTCAATATTGGAAGTATTACCACTTTGGATTTGAGCGGGGGGAGTACCATTTCTTCATTGGAAGGAATCGAAAAACTTTCATCGCTTCAATATTTGTACCTCAACAAACATCGTATTTCAAGCCTCTCCCCTCTCGCAAAGTTACCTTATTTATATTATTTAAAAATAAAAGAAAACTACCTCGACCTTTCAGATGTGGGAACACAAGGCGAAATAAGTGCTCTGAGGCAGTATGCATTCGTTGAAGTTGAACAGCAAATTCCTGTTCCCATTCAAAACCTTTCGGTGGGGATGGCTTCGATCAAAGAAAAACTAAAACTCGACTCCACCGACCCCCATGCCAATTTTGTTTATGCCTTGGAACTCCTCCTTAATCTAGTTGAGGATAACAGTACAAACTCTCTTAAAGCACTTGCTCTTGCACTGGGTGCAAA
The DNA here is from genome assembly GCF_964187635.1 of Candidatus Seribacter sulfatis. NCBI lineage: Bacteria > Pseudomonadati > Verrucomicrobiota > Opitutia > Opitutales > Candidatus Seribacteraceae > Candidatus Seribacter > Candidatus Seribacter sulfatis. The sequence goes on from NZ_CAXLMO010000112.1 coordinate 10,938, forward strand.
TCAAGAAATTGGCTCTTTCTCCCTTCCCGACATCTGGTTGGAAGGTTTACACTACGGAAATAATATCAATCCAACCTTTCAATTTGATGAGATTCAAACTTACCTCCAGGGCACCTTTGTTGTTACCCTTGAGATTGCCAACCTCTACCTGGCTCAAATTCCGGCGAGTACAACCTACATTACACTGACTCAAGATTTTACTGGTTTAGAACAGGTGCTTTATGCTGACATGGGGGATGTCTTATTACTCAAGTCTATCATTAAGGCATTGATTGGTGCCTCTCAAGTAATCATGAGTTATGAATGGCCAATGAATGGCTTTACCGCCAAGCAAATGCACGATACAGGCATGGTCAATTTAGAATCACTTTTTGATTCTTCTAGCCAGTTCGGCTCGCTTAAAAAGAAGAATTTTCTTGCTGAATCAAAGGCAAATATTAAGGACGCAATTACTTTTTATAAAAGTGCATCCGAATACCTAAGATACAGGATCACGGAAAAAAGGTTTTTTAATTTGGACAGTTCTGACCTTTCCAGGGAGGAAAGGTTTCGTAATGATTTAGACGATGTAATGATCTCGCTCGATTATCGAATCGACCTGAATAATTCTGAGACTCAAAACGATGTGATACATTTAAAGAATTTCTTTCTTGGAAAAGTGGACTTGTCCGACTCCATGCCCTCACCGGTGGGTAACAAATTTGAATCCTCAATAGTCAAGGACCCCACCTTTGGGGGAGTGGTTCCCTTTTGGAAGGCAGAAACTCTCAAACAACAGCTGGAGCAGGCAAACCTAGTTTCCTCCGACGCAATCGAAGGTGTGACCGAAGTGAAAAATGCCCCGAACTGGAAGCAGTCTAATTGGCTCGGTTACTTTTATATTCCCACGCGCAACGATAATAGCAAATTTTGGATGTATCATTTAAAACTCGGCTGGGTTTATCTGTCCTCGACCACTCCTTCTGATATTTGGCTCTTCCAGCAATCTTCGAATGCATGGCTTTGGACAAAAAAATCATCCTTCCCTTACCTCTACAAACAATCTGAAAAGACCTGGTATTACCTCATTGAATCGGGAAAAATGATTAAATGGAATGGTAAAGAATGGACCAAGATTCCTAAGTAATCAATCTGCTTAATTGTCTGTGCTCAGATAAATAATTTCGTAAAGTAAATTATTATGTAATGTAGAAATTTATTTATTTATTTTGCCGTTAAACAATACCATTAAGTTTACTAATTTAGTTCATTCCAAGAGACACAACCTTCAAAGCCAAAATAGTTTAACTTTATTACATTATTGCGCGGTACAGTTTATCAATAAATAAAGTTTTTTTATAAGATCGATAATTCTAAGGTATCAATATTATTAAAATAAAGATTGGAATTAATTCGATCCCTATCAATAAACTCTAAATGGAAGACCTAAATAAAAATGGGAATGAAAAAATAGTGTTTGCTGACGACCAAAGAACAGATCAAAAAAACCTCATGCCAGTAGAAAACTGATACTCTCAACTTTTTATAAGACTTGATTTATATTGACAGAATCTACAGAAACAGCAAATGATAAATTAACTTTAACGCTTTAAATGATAATTAACCAATACCATAAAATAACAAGTAGAGTTATTTTAATACACCATTAAGCTCGTAATATTGATGAATTTCTTAAAGTTTTTAATTTGTTTTCAGTTCGTAATGTTAAACACATTACTCTCGTCGACATGGCAAAGTTATTGGAATTCACAAAAATCAGCCACATCCCCTGATCAAATTACATATTTATATGCAAGCGATAAAGGAATTAATGGGCTATCGGGTATCGAACAACTCAGTAATTTACAGTATGCATTCTTAGGCGATAATAATTTCAATAATGAAGATTTAGATTACTTATTTCAATTAACATCCTTGATCAATTTAGACATTAGCTATGGAGGAAAACTTACCTCAATTGACGGAATTCAGAAGTTAACCAACTTGCACAACTTGGAACTTGAGGGTCAAAAATTGACCTCACTTAAACCGTTCCTGGAAATGCCCAATCTTAAATATATCGATATTGAGGAAAATTACATCAACCTTGCTGACTCTGATAACAGAGCTGATTTAGCAACGCTTCGTTCCAGTGGAGTGGATGTGGATATTACTCCGCAAGTACCAATTTCAGTTCAAAATTTGTCTGGGCAAATGTTGAATCGGGAAAACTCTTTTCTGTCTTCTCCTAATGACCCAAAAGCAAATTTCATTTATGCATTCGAACAGCTCTTAAATTTACTGGAGGAAGATGATGCCTCCTCCTTAAAGCAAGTTGCAATTAACGGCGGAGCTGCTTCTTCTCTTATTGATTTTTCCCTACCCGACCTTTGGAGAAATGATTTGGATTATGATGAGAACTCCGACCTAAACTCGGTTGCAGATCTAGGCCAAATTGAAGATTTCATGGTGGATGTGTTTATCCCTCGACTCACTGTTATTAATTCACACTTCTCTAAAATGGCTACCCACGACGGGACAATTATACTCACTCAAGATTTCACTGGCAAGGAAGACACCATTGAAGTCGATTCTGGTGACGCCTATATGATCATGGCTTTCGTTGAGGCATTAAAAGCATTTGCCCAGACAATATCGAGTTATGACTGGGATTATAACTTGAAAGAATTAGAAGGCCTTGAGGAAGACGATTTAGTAAACCTAGAAACTTTACTTGCCCCCTCCGATCGATTCATGAAATTTGGTAGATTAAAATCATCAAACCAACTCATTGCTGCAAAGGAATCATTTAAAAATGCGATCAGTCATTATAAAAATGGGGCTGATCGGATGAAACTACGTCTTGGACAGTCGAGATTATTAGAAATGACAACTGATGACTTAGACGATGAATTGGAACTCAGGTCTGACTTAGAAGAATTCTTGCTAGCTCTAGACAATAATCACAATTTGGATGATAGTTCTAATCAAGATATAATTAGTTTAAATTCATTCTTCGCCGGTAAATTTGATCCTGGTATACAGTTGCCGGAAGCAGTTGGAGAAAAGTTTGTAACTTCTGAAGTGACCGACCCTACTTTTGGTGGACTTTTGCCAAATTGGACTCAATCAATCGTAGCTCAACATGCCAAAGATGAAGACCTCGTAACAAACGATGCGATCGCCGGTGCAGTAGAGGTTAAAGGTGCACCCAATTGGAAAAAAGCGGGGTGGCTTGGGTATTTCTATGCTCCGAATCGCCAACAAGGATCCAATGAATTTCTAATGTTTCATGGATTATTAGGTTGGTCGTATGTAAAAGCAGATTCTCCCACAAATATCTGGATTTATTACTTTGACAGCAAAGAATGGTTCTGGACAAAAACCTCTGAATTTCCAAATATTTACAGATCTAATGACCAAAACTGGTATTACCCTTATGCATACAAGAAATTTTATATGTGGAGTAGTAATAGTTGGAATAGTGTTAATCTGTAAAAAAAAACTATCCTGGATTGTTTTACTCTTTATTTGTCCTAGTTTATACGGATCAAATATTCATCGGTTCTCGGAGTTTAAAAACTTCAATTCTACCTATTACAATAGCGAGACTGGAAAACCAGCATTGAGCTTTTACTTCAAGGAAATTTCTAAGGAATCTCCCAAGATTGGATTCTTCAAATTTTCAATTCCGTTTTTCTATGTGGAAGACCTAATTGTAAAAATAGAAATGGAAAATATGGAAAGTCAAAGCCTGATAAAGGATATTAAAGAATATCATAAAAAACAGGCGATTCGTTTTTTGCAGGCAAGAAATGTCAAAGTTCAATTTCATCTAAAAGGAGAAAATAATCTTTTTATTTCTGCAAACTCTATGAAATTAAGAAATAATGGGAGTTATCATTTTGGAGGGAATGTAAAAATTAAGATTAACAGCAAAATTTCCGAATTTTCGTCCTTATCGCTTATTTTTTCAAAAGGAAATGAACCCTATTCTTTAACCAATCAGAATGAGCAAACTGTGCTCAAAATATTTGAATCTTTCCATTCCATAGAATCTGAAGTACTTTCTAAACCATGAAAAGTTCCTTTGAATTAGCCATGGAAAGAATGGGGGGTAGTAGCTCCGCTTTGTCCGATGATCAGAAAAAAACTATTGCGGAGATTGACTCCAAGTACAAAGCAAAGATTGCAGAGAGGAAAATCTTTCTCGAAAAGAGCATATCAGATGCTCTGCAAAAAGACCTGCATGAAGAGGTCGATACCCTTCGTAAGCAGGTTGCAGAAGAGATTAGCTCACTTGAAAATAAAGCGGAAAACGAAAAGGAAAAAATTCACGAGCAAAATTAAATCCCTCGGATTGTCAGTCGCTTCTAGGTTAGCCCGCTTTTGCTTTCCGATATGATATAATGTAGAGCATTGCTAATGGCACTCCATAATCTCCCCAACGCTCAATCCATTCGAAAATATTGACAATCCCCATCCCTGCAACGGTATCCGCGGGGACATATAGAAACTCAGTAAAAATCTTCCATCCCAAGGCAAGGAAAATCAGCGGGCGGAATGGAGCAATAAAAACTAACACTCCCAAGGCAAATTCAGCATACCCCACTTGGGTAATAAATCCTACATCTGCATTGACTCCGATCGATTGCCAATGATCGATAAGCATTTTCTTCTCTACCGCAAAGCCAAACCCTGCATGCCCAATAAGGAGTAATGCAAGGCAAGTTTTCAATAAAAAGAAAATAGTATCAATGGTGGAATCCTTGAGCTTGGGTTCCTTATAAGGAGTTACTAAATCTTTACCAGTTAATGTAAACGCTCCGGCCATAACCAATAGAATGAATGGAGGTCCCCAATTCCCTGCCCTTTCCCAAAATTCCCATGTTTGCATTTTTGCCACCCTCATCGATTCAGTAGCCAACTGGACAACCCATTCACCATCTACTTGAATCTTTTCTAGATTACCAGCAAGGGGTCGTAAAATTGCAGTCCACAAGGCCCATAAAAACATCCAAATCAAGACCGTACGGTTTGGCTTTCGTAACAATATGACCGCCATTAAAATATCAAACAGGCCAATTAATGGTTGTAACTTCCAAGCAATCTCAGGCTCAATTCCTTGCGAGGCAAAGAAAGGAAGCCAACCTGACTTGGTAATTATTCCCCAGGTGCCATGTCCAATAAAGCACAATGCTGCAGTGATTCGTAAGGTCCAATGTAACTGAGTTTGTAGGGTATCCTTATTACCAGAGTGTGAAGAAAATAATCCGTGGAGGAAGAACTCGTGTGCTTTCATAAGTAATTCTTAATTGGATAATAAATTTAAGTAAAGACGATAGATCAATCGGAGTTGACTCAATAAGGCCATCCTAGATATTCAAAAGGATGTCATTTTACTACAGTACTGTCTCAATGCGCATTCTTGCATGCGTAGCTTTTTTGATCAATATCGCACTTCCCACATCTGCACAAATAAAGGAAGAAACTTGTGAGAAACTAAAAAACATCGGAAAGTTTTATGAAAACCCTGAGTCCAGCAGTTTGCAAAGTGCAAAACTTTTTCTTTCCTATCAACACCAGATTGGCTACATCGATGGAGCAGACCAGATGGGAAAGAATTTCAATGATGACTTTGAGGAATTCCGAAGGTTTTGGATGGGAATATCCGGTAAATGGGGAAGCTACTGGAAGTTTAAAGTAGTAAGCCAATTATCAAACGACCGGCATAATTATCCAGCAAGTAAGGGGGGGGCTTATCGACAATGGGGACATGAAACTTTTCGTGCTGCCAACATTACTTTTGATGCCGATAAATTTTGGGATTTCGAAAACATTGATGCCATGGAAATCGGCTATGGTAGAAGAACTGGAAGGATGGCCGATGAATGGCAACGATCTTCCACCATGATTAATTGTCTGGAACGTTCTTCTTTTTCTAATAAGCTTTGGCTCTACGATAAAGAAAAGGGAAACCCCTTAGCGGCATGGGTTAAATGGAAAGCTGGTACTAACACATTTGATGCCGCGGTTTTTTCCGGAACTTATGACGATTATATTGGTGGGTGGAAAGACAGTAAGGTTTACTATGGATCATGGTTGGGGGATTTCTCAGAGCAAAGCTCTTATCAATTGCATGAATATTGGCTCTCCTATTACAAACAAGATGGAAATTTAAACCAAGATCAGTTGGCAGGTGGAAATGATTGGGCTCTTTCCCTTGTGAACCGTATTGGCGACGGTTCATGGGCATTTCATTCGACCCTTGCATTTGGAAATAACGGAGATCAGGCGAATGCCGATCGAGAGGGAGATTTTGGCGGTCTAGTGCTCATGCCTATGTATTGGCTAAAGGAAGATAAGCTCAAACTAGTGGGACGCTATCTGTTCCAGCAGTCAGACCAAAAGGAAGGCCTCCGGTTAAACAGTCGTTATGCCCCCCTTGCGGATTCTCGTGATAGTGCGATCGATCTTAATAATGGCAGAGGCGATAAACACCATGCCTTTTATCTCGGACTAAATTATTATTTATGCGGGGAAAACCTTAAACTTATTACCGGTATTCAACACGATGAGCTTAGCTCCCATGGAGCAAACCAATATCGTGGGTGGACATTGGGTTCAAGTTTTCGAATTTGGTTCTGAGCATACATTAATTTTTGTCAGTATTTTTAAATTCTACATAGATCAAAAGATAGCGAATCAGGTTAGATCAAATAAACTTCTTTTATTATCTATACTTCGCCTGCTTCGGTTGTTTTATAATAATATTTAGATTTTGTAATGGTTCTTTTACCCAAAAAATGGGTATAGTATACTTGCTATGAAATCTCATGAAGTTTTAAAACAATCCGTAGAGGATGTGGGGGTTAAAACCATTGCATCAGACTTGGGGGTTTCTCCTTCCCTTCTTTACAAATGGTGCCAACCTGGGGATGAACCGACTGACAGCGGTGCTACTAACCCTCTCGACCGCTTAGCGAAAATCTTCGAAGCCACAGGGGACGAACAAATTATTTCCTGGCTGTGTCAAAAAGCAGACGGATTTTATTGTCCCAATCCAAGCACCGAAAAAGATCCAAATAAAGACTTATTTGCACATACACAAAAATTAGTCCGTGAATTTTCCGACCTCCTTCAAGTCGTATCCCAAAGCAACAAAAACGACAGCAAGATTTGTGCTGAGGATAGCAAAAAAATTCGCAAAGAATGGGAGGAACTAAAGGGAGTGGGAGAATCATTTGTTCATGCCTGCGAACAGGGTTTATTTTAAAATGTTAATGCTTAAATTGCCCTAATTCATTTGGGAAAAATACATCGCTACTTCGGTAATAATCAACCACTCTTTCAAACGCTCCTCAAAAAGGGAACCTGAAAGGAATAGTTTTGGTTCATTTCCATTCCTAGAAGAGCCGATGGCCATATTCCTGTGAGGAATAAATTATTCAAACTATTGATTTTTCGTACTGTAGTAACCTTTATTTCTTAAGTGTTTTTTTGTTTTTAAGAATAAGGTTTTTTTTAAACATTTATTCGAAAGATGTTTGCAGGCACCCACGAATGCAGTAAGGATATATCACTTAATTTACTTTAAATATGTCCTCTGCATCCAACATTATATACACTAAAACCGACGAGGCACCCGCGCTCGCGACTTACTCTCTTCTGCCCATTCTTCGTGCTTTCACATCGTTCAGTGGCGTGCATTTTCAATCGAAAGATATTTCCCTCGCTGGTCGTATCCTGGCTCATTTCCCTGACTACCTTTCGGAAAATCAGCGCATTCCAGATGTACTTGCTGAGCTGGGAGAACTTGCCAGCCAACCAGAAGCTAACATTATCAAGCTTCCTAATATCAGTGCCTCTATACCACAGCTCAAAGAGGCGATACTGGAACTTCAGGGAAAAGGATTCGCCATCCCTGATTTTCCTGATGACCCACAAACCGATGAAGATAAATCCATTCGCTCTCGCTACTCCAAAGTCCTCGGCTCTGCGGTAAACCCTGTGCTAAGAGAGGGGAATTCCGACCGACGCGTGGCTAAACCGGTCAAGGAATACGCCCAAAAGAATCCTCATTCAATGGGTCCTTGGCAAGCAGAGTCCAAGACTCATGTTTCTCACATGAAGTCAGGCGACTTCTACGGAAGTGAGCAATCTACGATCATCGATAAAGATCGGGTCGTCTCCATTGAATTTATCGATGCCAGTGGCGAGAAGAAGATACTCAAAGATCATTTATCATTACTCCAAGGTGAAGTAATTGACGCCTCAGTGATGAATCGTAATTCGCTTCGTTTATTCTTAGCAGAGCAATTAAAGGAAGCAAATGAACAGGGTGTGCTCTTTTCTCTCCATATGAAGGCCACCATGATGAAAGTTTCCGACCCAATTATCTTTGGACACTGTGTGGAAACATACCTAGGCGATCTTCTAGAGGACCACGCAGAAACTCTACAAAGCGCCGGATTCAACCCCAATAATGGACTTTCTGATTTTTACCGCATCCTTGATACACTTGATAAAAAAGATCAGTCAGATATTCGTGTAAAGCTCGATCAAATTATCAAGGAACGCCCTCCCCTTGCCATGGTTAATTCGGATAAGGGGATTACCAATCTCCATGTTCCCAGTGATGTGATTATCGATGCGTCCATGCCCGCCATGATTCGTACTTCAGGACAAATGTGGGGACCAGATGGTAACCCCAAGGACACAAAAGCAGTAATCCCGGATCGTAATTACGCCGGAGTATATCAAGCAACCATCGATTTCTGTAAAGAGAATGGTGCATTTGATGTTACTACTATGGGCAATGTGGCCAACGTCGGATTGATGGCTAAAAAGGCAGAGGAATATGGATCCCATGACAAGACTTTCGAAATTGAAAAAGCAGGTACTGTTCGTGTCGTAGGCGAAACGGGAAATGTGTTGCTTTCCCATGATGTGGAAACCGGAGATATATGGCGCATGTGCCAAACCAAAAAAATATCGATTATCGACTGGGTTAAACTTGCGGTAAACCGTTCAAAGTTGAGCGGTACTCCGGTCATTTTCTGGCTCGATGAGAAGCGGGCTCACGATGCCAATTTGATCAAGTATGTAAATGCCAAATTGACCACGCTGGACACCGAAGGATTAGACATACAGATTCTTGCCCCGATTGAGGCAACTAAAGTCACATGCCAACGATGTAAAGACGGACTCGATACCATTTCCGTAACCGGTAATGTTTTGCGTGACTACCTTACTGACCTCTTCCCCATTCTGGAGCTCGGAACAAGTGCAAAAATGCTCTCCATTGTCCCGCTACTCGCAGGAGGAGGATTATTTGAAACCGGAGCAGGTGGGTCAGCACCCAAGCATGTTCAGCAATTTGTAGAGGAAGGCCATTTGCGCTGGGATTCACTTGGTGAATTCTTGGCCATTGCAGTGTCGCTTGAAGACTTAGCAAATAAAACCGGGAATTCAAAAGCACAGGTTTTAGCAGGCACACTAAACTCTGCCATCGGCCGGTTTCTAGATGAAGATAAATCACCATCCCGAAAAGTGAATGAAATCGATAATCGCGGTAGTCATTTCTATCTCACACTTTTCTGGGCAGAAGCCCTGGCAGGGCAATCGGATGAGAGTGATCTTCAGTCTCAGTTTTCGGGATTAGCACAAACTCTTCGCGACAATGAAGAAAAGATAGCTCAGGAACTAATCGCTGCCCAGGGCAAACCAGTTGATTTGGACGGGTACTATCTCCCCAGTGTGGAGAAAGCTTCAGCCGCTATGCGACCAAGCCAAACCTTTAATCAGGCTTTGGATAACCTAGGCTAAGTTCCACTTAAACTCGAATTTCATTATTTGAAATCCTTTCTTAATCATTGCCAATATTCGACTATTGGTGTTGGGGTTTCACATGCCAAAAAAATCGGTTCTATTATCCTTTTTGTTTTCAAGTTTGTCGATAGCTTGTATGGCAAGTCCACCCAATGTTCTGTTTATTCTTGTAGACGATATGGGAGCAAAAGACTTATCCAATGAAGGATCAGGTTTTTATGAAAGTCCGAATATTGACCGAATAGCCAACGGGGGAATGAAATTCACCCGGGGCTATGCCACCTGTCAGGTATGCAGTCCATCAAGGGCAAGTATTGTGACCGGAAAATACCCGGTCAATCATGGCATCACCACCTGGATAGGAGATTCACCGGGAGAAGGATGGAGAAAGCGGGGAAGAAATGACAGTCACCTCCCACCCGAATATGAGCGCAACTTGCGTCATTCCGAAATCACTCTTGCCGAAGCGATGAAAGACGCCGGTTACAAAACCTTCTTCGCCGGAAAGTGGCACCTGGGAAGCGAAGGTTCGTGGCCGACCGACCATGGTTTTGATCTAAACAAAGGTGGATGGGATGTGGGTGGTCCACGGGGTGGGTTCTTTTCTCCCTACACAAACCCAAATCTTCAATCCGGAGCGGATGGGGAATCCCTCACGCGACGCCTCGGTCTGGAAACTGCAGACTTTATAGAAAAGAACAAAGATCAATCCTTCCTTGCCTTCCTGTCCTTCTACGCCGTTCATGCCCCTATTCAAACCACAGAAACACTGTGGAAAAAATATCGGAACAAAGCAGAAAAAATGGGGCTCATCAAAAACAAAGAAAGGTTCCTCTTCGATCGTCGTCTGAATGTACGTCAGGTACAGGACTGTCCGATCTATGCAGGAATGATCGAGCAACTCGATCAATCTATCGGTCTCGTACTGGCTAAGCTTGATGAACATGGCTTGGATGAGAACACCATCATTTGCTTTACCTCCGACAATGGAGGCGTTTCCTCCGGGGATGCCTATGCTACCTCAAACTTACCCCTGCGCGGGGGTAAAGGTCGGCAGTGGGAAGGAGGAATTCGCGAACCTTTTTATATCAAGGCTCCCGGCATCACAAAGCCAGGCTCAATAGAAGCAACTCCAGTAAATGGAATCGACTGGTACCCTACCCTGCTTGAACTTTGCGGAATCGAATTTCCCCAAAAACAAAATTTGGACGGCGTCAGCCTTGTTCCTTTATTAAAAGGTAAAGCGATCAACGAGCGCCCACTTTACTGGCATTATCCACATTATGGAAACCAGGGAGGCGAACCCAGTTCGATCATTATGGAGGGTGACTGGAAACTCATTCATTATCATGAGGATAAAAGGAACGAACTTTATAATCTTGCTAATGATATTGGCGAGCAGAACGATCTGATCGCAAAGGAAAACAATCGTGCCCAGCAAATGCGAAAAAAGTTGATCACTTGGATCAAACAAACCAATGCCCAATTTCCTAAGCCCGACCCCCAATTTGATTCCGTAAAGAGAGACGCCCGTTGGAAAAATATTAAATCCTCAGGAAAGCAAGGATTGGAAAAACGTCACGCCACCTTTCTCGAACCGAACTACAAACCAAACAAGGATTGGTGGGGAAGCTCGGTCGATTAAGCAAAAGATAATCGTTTTGTTTAATTGCACACTTTTTATCATTACAGGGAAGAAACGCAAGTGAGCGAAACGGCAATCCATCGTGTCTCGAGTCACGTGGGTGAGTTGTCTATTCGCTTCCCGGTTCACAGTGGATCGCCACGGGCGAGGCCCTCGCGATGACAAGGCGTAGAACGGAATGGTAGTGTACGGTTCGGTCAAAACTCGCACACACATGTCATTGCGAGGAGAGAACGAAGTGACCGACGCGGCAATCGACTGCATGCAATGGGCGTGTAGGGAGTGCGCTGGGCAATTACTGGCCCCCGAGTGGTTCGCCACCGGCTTTCAGCCCTCTCGATGTCAAGGAGAAGGGTAAAATAAAACGCGACTCTTCTTTTAAATCAATGATTAAGGACAGGCTTTACAGGTGACGCTAAACATCTTGTTGCTTTAACCAACTGATCAGTTTGATTAAAGCACGGGCACGGTGGCTAATCTTTGCTTTTTCATCAAGGGAAATTTCCGCAAAGGTGAACTGACTTTCCAAGGGTTGAAATAACGGATCATAGCCAAAACCTCCGGTTCCTGTTCTCTTACTTAGCAACATTCCTTCACAGGCTCCGGAAAAGGTTTCCTCAACATCATGCCCCACCAATGCAAGAACGCAGCGAAAACGACAGCTTCTCTGATTATGGGGTACCTCAATCATTTCCCTTAAAACTTTGTCGTTATTGGCTTCATCATCACACTCCTCTCCGGCATAACGGGCAGAGATAACGCCGGGCTTTCCGTTAAGGGCATCAATTTCAATCCCACTGTCATCGGCCAAGAACCAAGCACCAGCTGGTCCAATTTCTCGTAGACCATTTGCCTTGAGTAAGGAATTCGCCTCGAATGTGGAGCCTGTTTCCTCGACTTCTGGCATACCCCCAATCGCATCGGGTCCAGACACGATAACAGACAACCCTGCCAGATCGAGTGCACTTTGAAGTTCCTTAAGTTTATGGGCATTACCCGAGGCTAAGTAGATAGTTTTCATAAAAATCCGTGTGTTAGATGGTCTTCGCCTAAACTTTCTGTTATAGGTACCTTTATGAGGAAATCATCAAAGTCGGGTCCTGAAAGGGCCTGTTCATGATCGAATACTTTGGGAGAACGGTACTTAAAAAGGTAATCCACATTTCCTGTATTAAGTAAAGATCGGGCAAGTGTTGGGCCACCCTCACAATAAACTGCGTTCATTTCAAATTGATTCAAGGCAGATCTGAGTGCATCAGGCTTGGCTCGTCCAGTCTCGTCCTCAGCCACTTTCACCAACCGAACCCCCAACTCCTTGGCCCGACTCACACGATCTTGCCGAGAAAGCCCGTGACTGGTGGTGAGAATAATTGTGCGATCAGCAAATTCATCGGTATAAATAACCCGGTCTGGAACCAGTGAACCAAGGGTCACCAAGTTAGAATCGACAATAATGCGAAGTGGACACCAGGTCTCAGCAGTAAAGCGGGCGGTGAGAGAGGGATCATCCGAAAGCACTGTACCTGCCCCAACACAGATCGCGGGGAAAAATCGTCGCCAATGCATCATATTGGCCCGGGCCTCCGCTTCGGTAATACGGCTCGGCACTCCTTGGATTTCAGCAACCATTCCGTTTTTAGTCACTGCCATTTTGAGGGCAATCAATGGACAATTCTTGAGCATATTATGATTAAATACAAAATTCAAACGGGTGGCTTGGGCCTGAATTTCTTTTGAGCCAAGATGTACTGAAATTCCTGCCTCTTCTAAGATCTTGATTCCACGCCCAGCATGCTCGGGGTTTGGATCGAGGCAGCCAATAAACACATTCTTAATTCCAGACTTTAAAATAGCATCCACACACGGAGGGGTTCGGCCATGCGTCGAACAGGGCTCAAGAGAGACGAACATCGAAGCCCCTTCAATCGGACTTCGCCCGAGGTTTGAAATAGCGGCAACTTCAGCATGTGGGGAGCCGGCACGTTTATGATGTCCTTCTGAAACCACCTCACCCCCTTCCTCAATAATTGCACCCACCATGGGATTGGGATGGGTATTACCCCAGCCATTTTTGGCCAGCTCTAGGGTCCTTCGAAAAAGGATTTCCTTTTTTTCGAAATCAGGCACGGGCAATCGTCAGTCCGACTGGGCAATGATCAGAGCCTTCCACTTCGGGAAGAATATAAGCATCGCGGATGGAGGTGGCCAAGCAGTCAGAGACCACAAAATAGTCAATTCTCCAGCCCACATTTCGGGCCCGTGCACCCGCTCGGTAAGACCACCATGAATATGCTCCTGTTTTTTCGGGGTGTAAATGTCTGTAAGTATCGATGAAACCTTCTGCTAAAAGATTGGAGAAACCTTCCCTTTCTTCATCAGTAAAACCGGCACTTTTTCGATTGGTTTTTGGATTTGCCAAATCGATTTCTCGATGTGCTACATTAAGGTCACCACATAAAACAACCGGTTTCGATTGCCTCAGCTCGATAAGATAATCTTTAAGATCCGGATCCCAGGAGTCATAGCGGTGAGGTAGGCGGGAAAGGTCACCTTTTGAATTAGGAACATATACATTAACCAAGAAAAAACCTTCAAACTCGAAGGTAATCGTACGCCCTTCACCAACGTGTTTACCATCAGGAAAATCTTCACGAATGGAGAGTGGTTTAGTTTTAGAAAAAATCGCGGTTCCAGAATAACCTTTCTTTTCAGCAAGGTGATAATGTCTGAATGCGTATCCGAAGTCATCATCTGGAATCACTTCTGAATTTAACTTTACTTCCTGGAGACAGAGTAAGTCGGGATTTTTCTTTGCGACGAACTCATCAAAAGTTTTTTTTCGACAGGCCCGAAGACCATTCACATTCCAAGAAATCATTTCAATTGTTGAATTTTTATTACTCATTAAATTTTAATTTTTGAAAACATAAGATTGGCATTGGTTCAGGAATCTACTACCCATGGTATTCTTTCCGCAATACTTCAAGAAAAAGAAATTAACATGGCTTCTCCAACAGACATTCGTAAAGGTAGGGTAATGAACTATCAAGGTGCACCCCACCTAGTATTAGAAATGCTGCACCGCACGCAAGGCAGACAAGCTGGATTTGTGCAAACAACCCTGAGGAACTTGCAAAGTGGTTCGACCACCACTACCAAGTTTCGATCGACTGATAATGTCGAATTCATGCATACGACTACCAATAAGCTTGAATTTAGTTACAAGGATCCTGACGGACATCACTTTATGGACCTTGAAAGCTATGAAGATACCGTGCTCCCAAGTGAGGTGATAGGAGAAGATGATAATTTTCTCGTAGAAGGAAACACCTACGATATTTTACTAATCGATGGAAAAGCGATCCGGTTGGAACTCCCCGCCTCGGTCGAAGCAACTGTGATTGAAGCACCCGATGCATTAAGAGGTGATACTGCGGGAAATGTACTCAAGCCCGTCACCATCTCTTCAGGTCTTACCATTCAAGTGCCCTTGTTTATTAAAAAGGACGATGTAATCAAGATTAGTACCGGCGACCGTTCTTACCTAGGCCGTGTGAACTAAAAAAGATGCCCCTTAAAAAGAGGCATCTTAAAAATTTTAAATTTCAGAAATAAAATCTAGGCCACTCGTTCAACAACAAGAGGTGCAGGATTTGGTCTTTTAGGAGCAAGCCGATAAGCGGCTTTGAAGTACTCCATTGCCACGCCTAAGCGTTTTTCGTCGTTGTAATGAATAATCATTAGAGGTTCACCCTGTTTCATTTGAGTGCCCACCTTGCAAAGCTCAGCAACACCAGCAGCAGGATCAAACTTCTGTCCTTCTCCATGAGCTAAAATTTGGACACCACGGGCAAGTTGACCGGCATCAATTGTATGAACATAACCACGCTTAGGTGCGGGTAATTTCTTGGTATGCTTGGCCAATGGTAACTTTTCTGGGTTATCAATTACCTTCGAATCACCACCTTGGTATTCAACAATTTCTTTAAATTTTTCTAAGGCAGTTCCATCTTCAAGATGTTTACGCACAGTCTGCTTGGCAGAAAGCGTCGATCCTGCTACTCCGGCAAGACGCACAATTTCCATACCTAGTTTCATAACTAAGTCCTGTAAGTCTTCTGGGCCTTCCCCTTTCAGTAATTCAATCGCTTCTTTTAATTCCAAAGAAGCACCGACGCAGGAACCAAGTGGTTGATTTACATCGGTTACTAGAGCGACGCATCTTCGTTTCAGAGTTCTACCAACCCGGGTAATAGAGCGTGCTAGTTGTTTCGCATCGTCCGCAGTCTTTATGAATGAGCCCTTGCCCCACTTCACATCTACCACAACTCCCTCTGCTCCCGCCGCTAGCTTACGACTTAATGTACCTGCGGTAATAAAAGGAATGGATGGGATTGCCCCGATTGTTTGTCGTAATTTGTAAAGAATTCCTTCAACAGGAGAAATTTCGTCGTTCCGATCTGCAAATGAACAACCTACTTTTCGAATCTGAGTGGCAAAATCCTCTAAGTTGATTTTACTATTTATCTTTGGAATCGCGGAGAGTTTTTCGCAATTAGAAGTCAAAAATTCTTCATCATCGCCATTCATTAAGGGCATTGCCACACCTGCTGCAGCGGCTAATGGTCCGAGTACAATGGTTGTTTTATCACCGACACCGCCCGTGGAATACTTTTCAATTTTAGGACGGGAAACATCCATCATCTCAATCACTTCACCCGAAAGCATCATTTCTTCAGTAAAAAAAGCAGTTTCTTGGGCTGACATGCCCTGAAAATATACTGCCATTACCCAGGCAGCCTGCTGGTACTCGGGCATCTCTTCATCTAATATTGAATCGACAAGAAAACGAATTTCATCGTCTGTATACTCTCCTCCGTCTCTTTTTTTCTCAATTAAATAAGAGAATGATGGGGTGCTATTTTTGGAACTAATGGCTTTAGGCATGATAATTGTCCTTACGCGATTTGGGGGTATGAATAAACGGCAAAACAAATTATATAGTTAATTAGTTCAAATAAGTCGAGGCTTTTATTCCAAGTCGTACTTGACCCTTTCTAGTAATATGCTTGGATTACGCACCATGTTAATTGAATTTGATTCTAGTGATACAATTGAAGGTGTAATTCGTACGGTAACCACTACGAGCGAACATTTCGGTGAAGATTTTCAACCTCAGGTTCGACCGGCCGATCCAAGGTTTGGAGATTTTCAAGCAAATGGCGTACTCCCATTTGCCAAAAAGGCAGGCATCAACCCCAGGGAACTGGCTCAAAAATTAATGGATGCCCTACCCCAAACTGATCTTTGGGAAACCAGTATCGCGGGTCCTGGCTTTATTAACTTCAAACTTTCTCCTTCTTATTTTCTACAATGGCTCGAAAAATTTGCTGATACCGAATCAATCCAAAAGGCGGTCCAGACTGAAAACCCGCAAAAAGTGGTGGTTGATTTCTCCGGTCCCAATACTGCCAAGCAGATGCATGTTGGCCATATTCGCTCGACGATTATAGGGGAAAGCTTAGCCCGACTGCTTCACTTTCTTGGCCACGAAGTAATACGGGACAATCACCTTGGGGATTGGGGAACCCAGTTTGGCATTCTTCTCTATGCAATTAAAAGAGAAAAAATCGCTCTTGATCAACTCGGTCCTGACCCAATTGCAAAATTGGAAAACCTTTATCGACAAGGAAACAAATGGATAAAAGAAGAAGAGTGTAATTTGGCAGAAGCGCGGGAGGAGTTAGTGAAACTTCAAAACGGAGATTCTGAAAACCTTGCACTTTGGCAAAAGATTAAAGAAATAAGCATGGATTCTTTTCTTTCAATTTATGAAATACTGGGAGTCCATTTTGATCACTCACTTGGAGAAAGTTTCTACAAAGACAAAATTGATCCTATTTATGAAAACCTTTTGTCCCATCAAATTTGTAAAGAAGATGAGGGGGCACTTGTGGTCTTTCATCCCGAGCATAAAAGATTCTCAAAGCAGCCCTTTATCATTCGTAAGTCGGATGGTGCGAGTAATTATGCTACCACGGACTTGGCAACCGTGGAATACAGGAAAAACGAATGGAATTCGGATCAAATTATCTATGTTACTGATGGAAGGCAGCGCGATCATTTTGAACAACTCTTCCTCACTGTACAAAAATGGTACTCCGCAGAAAAGAGAAAAAGTCCATCTCTTGAACATGTCTGGTTCGGTACTATTTTAGGGGATGACAATAAAGCGATCAAGACCCGGGACGGAGAACCGATCAAACTTATCGATCTGTTGAACGAAGCAATATCGAGGGCTCGAAAGATGGTGATAGAGAAAAAGCCTGACCTTGCTGAGGTAGAAATAGAAAAAAGAGCAAAAGCAATTGGACTGGGTGCAGTTCGATATGCTGATTTGTCCCAGGACCGTACGCTTGACTATGTTTTTTCCTGGGAAAAGATGCTCGCAATGCAAGGAAACACAGCACCGTATCTCCAATACGCAGTTGCCAGAATCCATAGTATTTTTAGAAAAGCTCAAGTTTTACCAACTCAAATTCTAAGTACCCACTATCAACCGAATACAGATTCTGAAAGAAGCCTGGCTCGAAAATTTCTTTTTTTCCCGGGAGTGATTAAACAAACCACGAAAGAATTAAAACCTCATTTTCTCGGTTGCTATCTATTCGAATTAGCAACCGAATTTAGTTCGTTTTACAACCAAAGCAAAGTGATGGTGGAAGAGGAAGAAATTAAAACACTCCGACTTATTCTATGTGCTCGTTCGTTAATTATATTACAAATCGGAATGGATATTTTGGGAATTGAAACACTCGAGGAAATGTAATTCCAGCCTAAATGATTGATTTAGTACTTAAGGTATTCAATCAATAATGCCTCGGAGCTAAACATTTTCCATTTTTTCCCATCTCTTTTCATGGTGTGTAACATCTTGACTCGGTTATCTCGAAACGCGGCATTACCGGAAAGTTTCTGTGTAACTTGCAATACTTCGACCTTCGCTTCATCGCCGTCAATCTCCTTCACCTCAAGCTGTTGTATCGTGTATTTTAGCTGAAGGCGGGCAAAAATATAAGTCATCATATCCTTGGAACTCTCTGCGGTGGGAGATTCAGGATGGATCGTACTCAATGCCATGTTGATATTCCTTTTGGAAACGGCAAATATGTTTGTTTTTACCACATCCTTAATTTCTTTTACCATCGCAGGATCTAACTCCTTCTTCACCACTGCGGCAGGAGCTACTTCATTTGCTGGTGGCACAATGGTGGTAGAAGAACCAGGAAGAGAACTCCCGGGTAAATCCTGAGCGGGTAATATTGGAATAGAACATATTACAATCCATCCCAA
Organism: Candidatus Seribacter sulfatis; assembly: GCF_964187635.1. Classification (NCBI taxonomy): domain Bacteria; kingdom Pseudomonadati; phylum Verrucomicrobiota; class Opitutia; order Opitutales; family Candidatus Seribacteraceae; genus Candidatus Seribacter; species Candidatus Seribacter sulfatis. The sequence continues at coordinate 29,746 of NZ_CAXLMO010000112.1, forward strand.
AATCATACGCCTAAGAATGTGTGCTTTCATTATCATAATATCTAAAGTCCTATAAAATGAATTTTTTTCAATTCTAAAAGTAGAACATGTTATTTATTTTGAAGATACCAAAGGGACTTCAATACTATAATATTGGCTAGTTGAACCTTCCCCCCATCCTTTCTCGTTAAAAAGTAAACCTGATAAAAACTTTTCATCCTTTCGAGCCCATGGTGAACGCTCGAAGCGTAAATGAAGAAAATCTTCTTTATTTTTATACAACTGATTTCCATCCGAACTAATTAAACGATTGGAGGAGAAAAATATTGGGCGATCTTCACTCGACTCCCAATTGTTTTTATTTAGTAATTTTAAATCGATAAACTTACCCTTGAGTCTTGCAGATGGCTCCCAATGGTCAGGAAGAGGTGGAGGAATTGAGCTCCTAAACTGCTCGAACTTCTGATGCCAATCCGAATCGAATTCCCTCGAATTTACCACCTCTAATTCAATCGATAAATTAGTAAACCCGGGCAGGCATTGTCGGGAACAAGTAAGCCAAGATGCACTTGCATTGAGAGTTATAATCTCTCCTGCTTTCACTTGATCAGTTACACTTACCTTGCACAGAAAAAGAGTTTCCCCGTAATTTCCATTGGCACGGATACTTGCCATCTTCACTTTCTCGGGTGTACAATAAATTAGTTCACCAATTGATATCCCCTTTGGAGTTGACCACTCAAGGGAAGGAGCAACACCAACATCTCCGGGATGTTTCCAATAAGTATGCCAACCCTTTTCTCTTACAATGTGCCAACCAATCCAAAAATCTTCACCGGGAACAACTCCGTTTTGTTCCGCCACTAGTTGCATGCGCAAAGGGCCTACCTTTTTCATTCCCAAGCAGGTAACACTCAGAAATAGCGAGATAAGAAGAAGCGGAATTCTAGCAACTAAATCATTCAACTGAAGGATTTCCCACACCCGCAAGTTGTCTGGGCATTTGGATTTCGGATTTCAAAACCTTTTCCACTCAACCCATCATCAAAGTGGATTTCTGTGCCGGACAGATACTCTACACTTTCTCCATCAACTGCAAATTGGACTCCTTGACTTTCGCCAAGTTGATCAGAATCTTTAGCCCGATCCATTGACATTCCGTATTCAAATCCAGAACATCCTCCAGGCTCAATAAAAATACGGAGTATTTTATCAGAATCAGAGTCTTTTGACATTCGTTCGATCTCCTTGGCTGCTTCGATAGTTAATTTGATCATAGATAATTACTAACATCGGAGAGAATTATGTCAAATCAAGCGACTATAAGCGTAAATTATGCCAAATATACTATTTACTCTTAAAAAATTAAGTATTTTCTTGAAAACTGATAGGATAATACTTAGTTTTACGACATTGGCATAAATGAAACACATATTTAACGAAGTACACTACGAACTAACTCGTAAAATTGCGGAAGGTGGGATGGGATTGGTCTACGAAGCTACACAAAAAGGAATTGGTGGATTCCGAAAAGTGGTCGCAATCAAACTGATTCGGGAAGAATATTCTGCAATTGAAGAGTTTAGAAATAATTTTATCGGAGAAGCAAAATTAGTTGCTGACTTGATTCATACCAACATTGTCCAGACATACCATCTAGGCAAAATTGGAGAGCAATATTTCATGACCATGGAATATGTAACGGGTTGGAATCTTGAGGAATTTCTCGATAGGCATGTGGAAACGGAACAATACATACCCGCAGATTTGGCGGTTTTTATTGTTTCCCGAATATGCAGAGGACTTGGTTACGCTCATCGCAAGAAAGATTCACAAGGTCGCTTGCTCGGGATTGTCCACCGCGATGTTAACCCAAAAAATATCATGATCGCCCAAGAGGGAGATGTTAAATTGACTGACTTTGGAATCGCGAAGGCACTGGACCTAATGTACAATAAAGAAGGCGATGTAATTGCCGGTAAGGATGAATACCTATCTCCAGAACAAGCACGCTGTGAAGTAACAGATCATCGTGCTGATCTATTTTGTTGTGGGATTGTAATGTCTGAACTTCTTTTGGGTTACAACCTCTTCGAAGCATATGAATCAGAGGATACCATTCGTAATATATTGGAAATGAAAGTTCCAAACTTCAAAGAGATCCGTCCCGATATTGATCCGCGGCTTGATAAAATTCTCCAAACTTCCCTGATGAGGGCACGAGATGAGAGGTATCAATCATCGGAAGAAATGCTCACCGAACTCGAGAGCTTTATTTATGGCGAAGGATATGGGCCCACGAACGAGAAGTTAGCGGCTTATATTTATGATGTTTTTGGAGATGACGGAGAGAATGCAGCACTTCGTTGGCATCGCGGGGAAACCCGATTTGCAGATAATTAAAACCTGAAAGTTTATTATGGCCATGCAATCCCAAGGTCTCAGGCAAGTTCAGAAGCAAACTCAGAACCTTGTCCTTGCCCCTCAGTTAAGGCAATCCCTCAAAATCTTACAGGTTCCTGCACTCGAACTGCGTTCTGCTATTCTTGAAGAATTACAAACTAATCCCCTTCTTGAAGAATTAGGAAACAACGACGAAAGTCTTGATGCATCAGAAGTCGAACCCTCCCCTGACGAATTGGAAGTGGAAAAAGTCGATGAATTCCCGGAAGAACCTGGTTCGGAATTAGAGGGTAAGGATTCTGACAAAGAACAGGATATTGAATCCGAGAATCAAGAAGAATTACAAGACCTCGATTTTTCGGATGAATTTGCAATCCTCAAGGAGATGGAAGAGGATTTAAGAGAACATTTTGAAAGCGAGTTTGAAGGAGAAGCTAAATTAGGAAATACCGACGCACAGGATAAAAGAAAGTTTTTCTTTGATTCACTCACCTCCGAAGTATCTCTCCAGGAACACTTACTCGATCAATTAAAATTAACTGAAATTAGCCAAGGCGTTCGGGATGCCGCAGAATACCTGATTGGTAGCTTGGATGAAAATGGCTTTCTCAATTCAAATCTGTCCGACATTGCCCTTCTTTCATCAATGCCCCTGGCCGACTTACAGGAAGCACTGCGTACATTACAGACCTTCGAACCAATTGGGATTGCATCCATTGACCTGCAAGACTGCCTGATTAAGCAAATGGATGCTCGGGATTGGGAGGATACAGATCAGTACCGAATCGTAAAAGACCATTTTCCTCTACTTGTAAGGCGGCGCGTCCCTGAACTTTCCCGTAAATTATCTCAATCCACTCAAGTAATTCACGAAGCAATCGAAAAGATTAGTGAACTCGATCCAGCTCCTGGCAAGAGGTTTTCCGAAGATAATAACCAGTCAATCTCGGCCGATGCGACTGTGGAAAAAGTCGGTGATGAATGGGTGATCAGCCTCAACAGTGATTTTATTCCCAGGCTAAAAATTAACAGGACCTATAAAGAATTGATTGCCAAAGGGGTATTATCCAGTAAGGAAAAGGAATATGTTCGCAATCAAATGCGAGCAGGTAAATTCCTCATAAGCTCGATCGATCAACGTCAAAATACCATCGAACGAATTACCCGAAAAATCATTGAAAGACAGACAGGCTTTTTTGAAGAAGGCTCCTCCAAACTACGCCCCATGACTATGTCCGAAGTGGCCGACTCCATCGAAGTTCATGAAACAACCGTATCGCGTGCCATCGCCAACAAATTTGTCCGGACTCCCCATGGCACTTTCCCGTTAAAGTATTTTTTCACACCCGGATATTCAGGGAAGGACGGAGATTCCGTTTCCAATACTAGTGTGAAGGAAATAATTGGTTCTATTATTGAACAGGAAGACCCGAGTAAACCATTAAGCGATCGTAAAATTGTCGATTTGCTAGCTGAAAAAGAAATCAAACTCGCCCGTCGAACGGTTGCAAAGTATCGCGAAGAACTTGGGATTTCTCCCACAAACTTACGCCGCCGGTATTAATCTGTTCATTTACCTGATCCCCACTCAAGTACTCTGAGGAATGGAAGAAGACAAGACCAGTAGTCCGCTTTCTACCGCTCTCGTTTTGGATGTGTCCACTGCCAATGTACAGGTCGGAATTGCCAAAGAAAATGGATGGAGGAAAATAGTAGAAACTTCCAATTCTCCGATGGATGGAGTTTTCCAATCCGTGGCTCAACTATTCGAAGAATTAGAATTGGGAATCAAAGAAATTGATTCTATTTTCTTTTGCGCCGGACCTGGATCCACACTGGGCCTTCGCCTCACCCTTGCATTTGTAAAAACAGTACAATGGGAATGCGAAAACAAATTCGCACTCTACTCCTACAATGCCCTTGACCTTGCCAGTCAAATGGTGAAACCCTACCCTGACTTCGTTCAAGCTCCCTTTCGTATGGGTTGGCGAATCGTTCGCTCTTCTTCCAATCAACATCCCATTGGAAAAAAAGAAATTTTCGAAAGCGAGGAAGCACTCAAAAAGTTTCCATCGAGCTTACACCTTCAAGATCCAAGAAGAAAAATCACCTCGATTGATCCAGACAATATTTTGGAATATCGATTGAATAAAATGAACGGGCTTTCGGACTTAATTAAGATCTCGGAGCCTAAGGAAGAACTAGAAATTTATTCTCCCCGACCACCAGAATTCAAAAAATGGGTTCCGGAAATAAAATTCCTGTCTCCGGACAGCTAGAGTAATAGAATGATAACACAGCGTTGCTGGGCAGAGATTAATCTGGCCGCCCTTGAAAGGAATCTAAGATTGATTAGAGATTCACTGCCCCCTCATGTTCGCTATGTTTCAGTCGTGAAAGCAGATGCCTATGGTCACGGCATTCATCCCACTGCCGCTCGATTAATGCAAAGCGGGGTCGATTTATTTGCCGTTGCGAATATTAAAGAAGCGACGGAGATCAGGGAAATGGGCTCCGGTTGGCCAATCTTAATTTTAGGTCCCCTACTGGAAGAGGAAGATGAAGCATTGATAGAGTTTGATTTAATTCCAACACTCTCCACCGAAGTGGAGTTAAATAGGCTATGTGCCCTTTCTCAAAAACATCAAAAACAAATCTCAGTTCACTTAAAAATTGATTCTGGGATGGGGAGAAATGGAATTTGGTGGAATGATGCGATTCCACTGATTGAAGAAATCAAAAAACACAGTGAAATTAAACTTTGTGGAGCCCTGACTCATTTTGCCCAGCCCTCCGATCTTTCTTTTACTGAAGAACAAAGAACCCGCTTTTTATCGATTCTTCAAAACACAGAAATTCACCAAAAACCAGGATTTCTTGTTCATGCGGATAATTCCTCCTCTCTTCGCTCATTTGATCGAAACGCAATTTTCAATGCAGTTCGAATCGGTCTTCTTCAATTCGGAGTCTCCCCTCCACAGGGTAGTATTTTAGCGGATCTGCCAGTTGAACCAGTTCTATCATTTCATGCGAAACTGGCCATGATCAAAAATCTGCCCGAAGGAACAACTTTGAGCTATGGTCGTCAGTATACCCTGCAAAGGGACTCAAAAATTGGGATTATCAGTGCCGGTTATGGCGACGCCATTCCACTTCCCTGTGGGAATCGAGCCTTTGGTTTAATCAACGGACAGAATTACCCCTTAGTGGGGAGAGTTACAATGGATCAGACCTTGATTGATTTAACCGACGCACCTTCCGAGATTGAACTCGGACAGACAGTCACTCTAATTGGGAGACAAAAGGAGAAGGAAATCCTACTGACTGAACTTGCGACTCATGCAAAAACGATACCTTGGGAATTGCTTTGTTCGATTACCAAAAGAGTTCCCCGTGTTTATACTACCATAAGGGAATAAACCCGTTTGTTATAAGTCAAAGTTTGCTCCGATCGATTCTATAATGTGGGATAATTGATTGATCGAATTGGATCGGTTATCATATGCCTGTTGTCCGTCTTCCGGACAACCGTAAGGAGAGACCCAGCCCATTCCATTTTTCTCGTGCAGGGAATGAACCTCTGCCAACCATGTCGAAATTTGCTTCAGGTTTGCCAGAATACGGTTCCCTTCCGCCGGGGTTTCCAATGGATTACCGTAAGGCATCTTACTCACCACATTGCCATCCGCATCTTTAGATTCCTCCCAGGCAACTTCTGCAGTTTCACATGCCTCCCAAAACCGGATTTTGGTAAAGTCCACACAACCTTCCGTAATGGCTAGAGCCATGGCCTCGATTTCGGGCAAGGCTACCTCTGCAAAAGTTTCCTCTTCCTGCGGTTCAAAAGATTCCTCAGCCTTAATTAAAATCTGAGACTTTTCATCCAATGCCTGGGCTATTCCCTTCACCATCGAATAATTAATCTGAGACTTGAGGTCTCCCTCCAACATCAAATCAACGGCATCAAAAGAAAATTCTTCCTCTTCCTGCGGCTTTTCAATTGTTTCTTCCTCCTGGGTTGATTCACTCATTAAAATACTAATGTATAAATTAAGAGCTTGAATCAATGTGAAATCTCACTTCAAGGCTATTATTACATTTACACTTTTTCTTTCATGACGAAATCTTTTACGATTACTTTTTTTGTTTTGGCGTTATTCAATGGCCCTCCTCTGATCGGTAGTCCTTTTAAGATTAGAGAGACAGCTCCAACACTAACTCCAATAATGGAAAGAGAACTCAAAGGATGCTTCCACTTTTTTTGGGAGGAGTGGAACGACGATCCGAAAAGTCCCACCTATGGTATGACCAATGGGGATTACGTGGGGATGGATAAATATAGTCCCATTGCCATTGAAGAACAGGGGTTTTATTTCGCCGCTATCATTATTGGAGTAGAACGGGGCTGGATAAGTCGCAAGAGCGCTGAAAAAAGAATCATAACCACGCTGAACACAATGAAAAAACTAAAACGCATCAACGGCTTTTGGTACCATTTCATTGATCCGGATACCGGAAAAAGAGGGTGGGAAGATTCAAATAATATTGAACTTAGTAATGCATCAGCGGGAACTATGCTTTTAGGCGCACTAGCGGCGGCAGAATATTTTGGTGGTGAAATCAAAGTATTAACCGATGAACTGTATCGGGAAATGAACTGGAAATGGTTTACCAATCCCGAAACCAAACACCCGTACCTCGCCTGCTACCCGGAAGATCTTCCCGATAAAGTACCCTTTGGAATAACAGAAGATGGGATGTTTGGCGGGTGGTCTGCTTATGCGGAACATATTTTTCTCTACATCCTCGCGGCAGGTTCCCCCAATCAACATTTCGCCACAGGACCGGATTCATACTACGCAATGAAAACTTACAAAGGAAGTTACAAGGGCGAGAAATTTATTATTTGTGGAACAGGAGCCGCCTTTACCTATCAATGGACTCATGCGTTTATCGATTTTCGTAACCTGCGGGACAGACTGGGCAGGGATTGGTTCACCAATTCCAGGCACGCGTCGTTGGCCGCGCGGCAGTATGCTATCGACAATGCCCACCGAATTAAAGGTTTAGGGAAAAATTCATGGGGAATGTCGGCCTCAATTAGTCCCACTACTGGATATAGCGGGCATTATGGTTCTTATCCGATCGGGGCAGGATATAAACTTTTGGAAGATGGTACCGTGGCACCCTACGGAGCTCTTTCATTTCTTCCTTTTACTCCAGAGGCTTCCATTTCCGCCTTGAAATATATGTATACTATCCCCGGATTGGTAGGAAAATATGGCCTGTATGATGCCTACAGCTTCAAAACTAAGGCAAAAGGCAACCAACCATGGATTGCAAAAAGCTATCTGGGCATCGATAAAGGACTCGTTTTATTGATGTTCGAAAACTATTCCTCTCAGCTCATTTGGAAACTATTGCATCAAAATGAATACATACGAAAAGGTTTAAAAACACTCGAATTTACGCAGGTTAAGAAGATTTGAAATAATCTTTACGATATTTTTGGCAAAAATTCTTTTCTGTGGAATGTCACAATATTAAAATTAATTTTAACAATTAAAAGTAATTAATTGATAAAGATGAACTACAATGCCTAAAAAGACTAATTGTTAGTTATAAGTAAACAAATTCCTTGTCCTAATTAAGACAATTTATACTATTTGATTTGTACGTTAAAACATCAAATTTCATCCTCCCTTTTATTTGTTAACTTGCTGCAAGCCTTTACTTAAACCCATTTTTTTAATTATGCTTCGAGAATCCTTAAGTTTTATCACTATTTTCTCGTTAATTTGCTTATCCCCGTTTTCCAACAGGGCCTTTTCCGCTGAAATATCATTCAACCGGGACATCAGGCCAATTCTCTCAAGTAAATGTTTTTTTTGCCATGGCCCTTCGGAAAAATCGCGCAAGGCGAAATTACGTCTGGATATTGAAGAGGAAGCATTTAGGGAGAAAGATGAAATTGCCGCCTTTGTTCGAAATAGTTTGGAAGACAGCGAAGCTTGGCACCGAATAACTTCCGATGATCCGGACGAAGTTATGCCTCCCCCCGAATTTAAGAAGGAACTCACCAAGGTTGAGATTAATACAATCAAAGCCTGGATTGAACAGGGAGCTAAATGGGAAGGTCATTGGGCATTCATTCCCGTAAATAAGCAACAAGAACCAAAGACTGAAATGCCCCAATGGATACGCAATCCCATCGACTCTTTCGTTCTTAAAACCTTAAAACAAAAAGACCTTCATCCTTCTCCGGAGGCCGACCGTAGAACCCTTCTTCGCAGAATTTACTTCGATATGACCGGGTTGCCTCCAACCCCCGAAGAAATAAACGATTTCTTGCTCGACCACTCACCCCAAGCATATGAAAAAGTGGTGGACCGCTTACTTGCATCCGATGCCTATGCCGAGCGAATGACTTTGGTATGGATGGACGCTGCCCGCTATGGTGACACATCGGTTTTTCATGATGACGGCCCCCGTGACATGTGGCCGTGGCGTGATTGGATTCTTAATGCCTACAAGTCCAATATGCCCTTTGATCAGTTCACAATTGAGCAATTAGCGGGAGATCTTCTCCCCTCCCCATCCGATGCCCAGAAAATCGCTTCCGGTTTCAACCGTAACCACGCAACTACCGATGAAGGAGGTGTTATTCCCGAGGAATTTCGGGTAGAATATGTGGTTGACCGAGTAAAAACCACGGGGAATGTGTGGATGGGACTAACCATGGAATGCGCCCAGTGCCATGATCATAAATACGACCCCATTTCCCAGGAGGAATATTTCAAATTTTATGCCTTCTACAATAATAACGCAGATCCGGGTATGCAGACCAGGCGGGGAAATACAGCACCGATGGTTGAAGTGATAACTCCAAAGAGAAAAAAACAACTGTCCGAGGCAAACCAAGCAGTTGAAGTAGCTAGTAGTTCCCTTCAACGCAGGCGAAAAGAATCCCTTAAATCGTTCGATCAATGGACTCAACAAACCAAAAAACAATTAGAAGAAAACCCTCAAGTTCTTGACCCTCAGGGCTTGGTTGCCCACCTCCCCTTCGACCAACTTAACCTCGAAAACAACACCTCAAAAGTAGGCCTTAAGGGAGCGCCATCATGCATTCTCCATCACTCTCCGAAATCAATTAAACAGGCCAAATTTTCAGGAGGTATCAAAATCGAGAATAACTCCTTTGCCGAGTTACCAAATTTTGGTGACTTCGAACATAACCAAGCCTTCTCCATGAGTGCATGGATCAAAACCTCTCAGAAAAATCTCGGGGGTGCAATCCTCAGTAAAATGAATGAAGGAAACCAATTTCGCGGGTATGACCTATGGTTAGATGCCGGACGACCCGGCACTCACATCGTTCACGCCTGGCCCGATAATGCACTCAAAATTGTTTCCAAGAAAACGATCCCCGCCAATAAATGGGTCCACCTTTGCGTGACCTATAGCGGGCAAAGAAATGCAAATGCCGTGGAAATTTATATGGATGGAACCAAGCAGGAAAAAATCATTGCAACTAACACACTCAAAGCGAACACCATTAAAACGGATAAACCTTTCCGTATTGGTCGCCGGTTCAAATCCGCTCAAGTCAATGGCACCGAGATTGATGAGGTGCGGGTCTACAACCGAACACTCTCCTTGGAGGAGATCAAAGTTATTATGTCACTGCCCTACCAGTCTATTCCTGAACCTTCAGGGTTAACCGCCGGGCTTACTTTTGATTCTTTTGAAGGAAATAAAACCAATGACATAGCAAAACCAAGTAGAGATTTGGTCCTTCATGGAGGAGCAAAGCAGACTGAATTAGGAAAATCACGAAATGGATTAAAAATCGAGAATAATGGGTTTCTTGAATCTACTCAAATCGGTAAACTCGAACATAACCAATCTTTCTCTTGGTCGGTTTGGATTAAAACTCCCAAAAATCTTACCGGTGCAATCCTTAGCAAAATGGATGAATCCCAAAAACATAGAGGCTACGATATTTGGCTCGAGGGTGGAAAGGTTGGTATGCACATCGTGAACGAATTCCCCGACAACGCCCTCAAAGCAGTTTCCAAAAAGCCAATTCCAGTTAATCAGTGGCACCACTTGACCATTACCTACGACGGTAAAAATAAAGGGAATGGATTGAAAGTCTATCTCAATGGAAAGACTCAGCCAATGGAGGTCACTCATGATTCGCTCACCAAAACAATTTCAACCTCAAAAGCCTTTCGTATTGGACGTCGTTTTAACGGTTCCTCAACCAATGGGCTCGAAATGGATGAACTTCGACTGTACTCCCGAGTACTGAGTACCCGGGAAATTGATCGACTGGGCTACATTGATCCTATCCTCCCCCTCATTAAACAGGAGCCCAAACACCTGAACCCGGCCCAACGAAACCTGGTTATTGACTACTACCTCAACCGACATGATCCTGGATACAAACAAACCTTGGCCACGGTTACCAAAAAGAGGCAGGATTTAAATGCTTTAAAGAACAAAAAGCTTACCTCCATGATCATGGGTGACAATCCACCTAACAAGATGAGAAAAACCTATGTTCTGATGCGTGGACAATATGCCTCACCGGATGAATCAAAAGAAATCCTTCCCGATACTCCCTCTTTTCTCCCTCCGATGAAAAAGGATTTACCTAAAAACCGCCTTGGATTAGCCAAATGGTTGATGGATAAAGATCACCCGCTGACCGCAAGAGTTACCGTCAACCGCTACTGGCAGACCATTTTTGGCCGCCCCTTGGTCAGCACTCCCGGTGATTTCGGTTCACAGGGAAGTTGGCCATCACACCCGGATCTACTCTCTTGGTTGGCAAAAGATTTCATTGATCATAATTGGAATGTAAAAAGAACCATCAAGCAGATGGTGATGAGCTCCACTTACCGTCAGTCTTCGGAGACTCGTGCGGTTCACATGGAAAAAGATCCGGTAAACTTATACCATGCACGAGCTCCCCGCTTTCGCCTGATGGGAGAATTTGTTCGCGATAATGCTCTATCCTTAAGCGGACTGCTCAACCGAACTTTTGGCGGACCAGGGGTGAAGCCCTACCAACCGCCAGGATTATGGAATGAGGTTTCCTTAAATGGTGGACTCAGATTTGTACGCGATAACGGAGATAAGCTATATCGTCGAAGCATGTACACTTATTGGAAGCGTTCTGCCCCCCACCCAGGGATGATGGCCTTTGATACCCCATCCAGGGAAACCTGTACCCTGCAAAGACAGCGTACGAACACTCCCATGCAAGCTTTGGTAACATTGAACGACGAACAGTTTGTCGAAGCCTCCCGTGCGTTTGCTCAGCGGATTCTAAAAAGTCCTGCCAAGTCTTTCTCAGATCGCTTAGACTTCGCTTTCGAACTGGCTACTGGACGACCTGCTGATTCTATAAGAAAGGAAGTGTTACGAGATGCACACTCTTACCAAAGTAAAATTTTCCAAGCAGAACCGAAAAGGGCTGTTGATTTATTAAAAATTGGAGAAACATCCCGGGATTCATCAATCCCCGCCCAAGAGCACGCAACTTGGACGGTTTTAGCCTCCATGATCTTAAACTTAGACGAAACCTTAAACAGAGAGTAATCAAAATGAATCCATTTGAATTTCATCAAAATCAGACACGCAGACAAATGATCGGGCTTGGTGCCCGTGGTTTAGGTGCACTGGGTGCAGCTCATCTGTTGAATCCATCACTGTTGAATGCAGCCGCATCTGAAGCATCGGACAAGTTTGCGGGTACTCTTCCCGGCCCTCATTTTAAACCCACGGCAAAACGGGTCATTTATTTATTCCTTTCCGGTGGCCCCTCACACATCGACCTGTACGACTATCATCCGGAAATGCGTGATTTCCACGGAAAAGAACTACCCGACAGTATTCGTAACGGTCAGCGTATAACCGGAATGACATCGAAGCAGTCCTCTTTTCCCTGTGTGGCTCCGATGTTTGATTTTACCAGGCATGGACAAAATGGTTCCTGGTTTAGTGATGCGATTCCCAACATTGCCAGTATTGCCGATGATATAACTTTGGTAAAATCAGTCCACACTGAGGCGATCAATCACGACCCCGCGATTACTGCGATCAACACCGGTTCCCAGCAACCTGGGAAACCATCCATGGGGGCGTGGCTTGACTGGGGAATGGGTAGCCCCAATAAAGATTTACCCGGATATGTGGTGATGATCTCTAAAGGGAAAGGAAATGCTCAGGCCCTCTACGACCGTTTGTGGGGAAGCGGATTTCTTCCCTCTAAGCATCAGGGAGTAAAATTTCGCTCGGCAGGAGATCCCGTGCTTTATCTTTCCAACCCCAATGGTATTTCGCGGGATATGCGCCGTAATATGCTCGATGGGATTGCCAAAATCAATCAGGCCAAGAAAATGGAAACGGGAGATTTGGAAATCGATGCCCGTATTGCCCAGTACGAAATGGCTTACCGTATGCAGACGAGTGTCCCCGAACTAGTGGACCTGAAAGATGAACCCAAGCATGTTCTCGACCTCTACGGCAAGGATGCCATGAAGAAAGGTACCTTTGCCCATAACTGCCTGATTGCCAGGCGACTGTCCGAACGCGGAGTTCCTTTCGTTCAACTCTTTCACCGTGGCTGGGACCAGCATAATAATTTGCCTAAGCAAATCCGGGGCCAGTGCAAAGATATTGACCAACCGGCCGCGGCATTGGTGAAGGACCTGAAGCAGCGTGGTCTTCTCAAAGATACAATCGTGGTGTGCGGAGGAGAGTTTGGTCGAACGATTTATTCGCAAGGAAAACTAACCAAGGACAACCACGGAAGAGACCACCATGGCCGGAGCTTTTCAATGTGGATGGCAGGCGGTGGTTTCAAAGCCGGGTTTGAATACGGGAAAACCGATGAATACGCTTATAATATCGTGGAAAACCCAGTTCATGTGAACGATCTTAACGCCACAGTATTACGGGCTCTGGGGATCGACCATGAACGGTTCACTTATAAATATCTCGGTCTCGACCAACGCCTCACCGGTGTGGAGCATCCCAAAATTGTACCCGACCTGCTTGCCTAAGATGCACGCGATGAGTGGTAAATCTGGGCAAGGTTTTCTATTTTTGCTTTGACCATTTACCCCTGAATCCACAGTACTTTTCACTGTGATTTCGGTGGTGGATAACAGAAAAGCCTTATTGGCGGATTGGCTTCAGGAAAAAACTCCCTTCCAGGGCGGTTCTCTTTCCATTGCCTCTGCGGATGCGAGTTTCCGGCGTTATTTTCGTTTAGTTCATCAGGGCCAATCCTATATCGTTATGGATGCCCCACCCGATTTGGAACCCTCCTTGCCCTTCGTGCAAATTGGGCAATGGATGAAGCAGTCGGCAATCCAAGTACCCGAAATCTTTGCCCAGGATCTTGAACTTGGCTTCTTAGTTCTTTCTGATTTTGGGGATCTCCACTACCAGGATGCCATAAAAGGGCCAAATCGAGAATCTCTTTACCAGTCAGCTATTGCGGAAATTATAAAGTTTCAAAATGCATTAACTGACTCCGAGGAAAAACTACCCCTTTTTGATCAGGCATGGCAAAAAAAGGAACTCGATATCTTTCGTGAATGGTGCCTCCCGGGAGTTCCTGACTCCGAGTATCTTCATTGTACTCAAACTCTTATTGAGCAGATTGACCGGATACCAAAAGCATTTATGCACCGTGACTTTCATTGTAGAAATCTACTTCTCTGCCCCAATGAGCAAGTGGGAATTATCGACTTCCAAGGAGCAATGCATGGACCGGTTACTTATGACCTGGTTTCTCTGCTAAGAGATTGCTATGTCGATAATGATGAAAATTGGATTAAGCAAACCACGTTACAGTTTCAGGATTCACTACTTTCTTCCAACCTTGAATATGCTCGGGTCGAAACAGATGAATTTATTCGTTGGCTCGATTTTACAGGCTTACAAAGGCATTTAAAATGTATCGGAATTTTTCACCGCCTTCACATTCGCGATCACAAGCCTGATTATATGAAAGAAGTGCCCCGGGTAATAAAATACATCAACACTGTGCTCGATCGAAACCCTCTATTACAAGATTTAAAGGAATTATTTAATCGAGCCAAAATTCTTACTTAATTATTTATGAAAGCGATGATTTTAGCCGCAGGTTATGGGAAAAGATTGCGCCCATTAACAGACCACACACCCAAGCCCTTGGTTTCAATTGGAGGAAAACCACTCATTGTACACCACCTCGAAAAAATCGCCCAAACAGGGATTAAAGAGGTAGTAATAAACCTGGGTCACTTGGGCGCCAAGATTCCCGAGGCGTTGGGAAATGGAGATACATGGGGACTTTCGATTCAATATTCCGAAGAAGGTCCCGATCCCCTTGAAACCGGAGGCGGCATGGCAAAAGCGTTGCCCTTACTAGGGTCTGAAACCTTTCTTCTAGTGAACGGAGATGTGTGGTGCGATTTGGATTTTTCTTCGATTCCCCGTTCGCTCGAGTCAAATGACCAATCTCTTCTTTACCTTGTCCAACAACCCGAATGGAGGGAGCGGGGAGACTTTTCACTTGTCAATGGACGCGTTGTAGAATCAGAGTCACCACAATACCTGTACGCCGGTATTGCTCTTTACCACCCCTCAATTCTAGAAGGTGCAAAAGTGGAAAAATTTTCAATTGTGCCGAGGCTAAAACAGGCAATTGCATCGGATCGAGTCGCAGGGATTCTCCATCAGGGAGAATGGGATGATGTCGGCACCCCCGAGCGCTTACATGCCATACAGGCAAATCATGGGAATTAAAATGGTTTGACCGATTTGTTCGGAGCCAGGCGGTCCCGATTCGATAATTCTTCCTCAGGGCCAAACGCATCAACACAATAAGCGACCACATTGCGCAAATTTCGATCCGAGATCTCTTGGGATGCCGCCGCCATTGCCTGTCCTCCAATATCCTGAGGGTGATACCCGCGTTCCCCCGATCGAAACTTTCTCATTTGCTCCAGAAAATACCAACCCTCCAGTCTTTGTAAGGAAGGAGCATTCAACAACCGGTTGCCCTCTCCATTCCCCCCATGGCAGGAAGCACACCTTTGGTTAAAATATTCCTTCCCCTCCTCCAAGCTACCCTGCACGGTCCGAATGGCAGGCAGTGGATCCTGTTCAGAAAACCAATTGGCCACATAAGCCAATTCAAAATCATCTTTTATTTTTCGCGCTCCAACCCCCATCAAATACTCGGAGCGATTCGAAGCCAATTTCCCGCGCACTCCCGAGCGAAATTTTTCTAATTGATCCATCAGGTACCACATTTCCATACCGTGTAATATAGGACCACGCTGGGCTTCTTTATTGCTGTGACAAAGCATACACTCTGCAACCAAAGTTTCCCCCCTTTGCGAATCACTCATTAACGCAACGGAGTCCTTCTTTACCTCCGGCACACAGGAAAACAACAGGATCGTGGTTCCAATAAAAATGAAAAATTGCATCAAGGTAATCATCGTGTGAACTACAATCTACAAATTTACCCAAACTCCTCAAGCGACAAAACAAATCCCTCTATGCTTTACCCTTGGCTCATCATCCTTCACAATAATCAAAATGTCTAGTATTTCCCTCCATAACATAAGCAAGGTATTTCCCGATGGGACACGAGCGGTACAGGAAATTAGTTTAGAGATTAGAGCAGGTGAATTCCTCGTCCTTGTCGGACCTTCCGGTTGCGGAAAATCGACATTACTACGATTAATCGCCGGTCTTGACGAACTTACTGGAGGATCGATTAAAATCGGAGGGAAAGATGCGGATTCGCTCCTACCCAAGGACCGAGACTTGGCACTGGTCTTTCAAAACTATGCTCTTTTTCCCAATCTATCCGTTTATGATAACCTTGCCTTTGGACTCAAGGCCAGAAAAGTTTCCAAAGTGATAATCAAAGAAAAAATTATTCCCGTCTCCCAAAGGCTCGGACTCGAGGAACTCCTTAAGCGAAAACCAAACGAACTCTCTGGTGGGCAAAGACAACGGGTTGCCTTAGGTCGATTACTCGTCCGCAATCCCAGTATCCACCTACTGGATGAACCATTGAGCAACTTGGATGCAAATTTACGCACATCCATGCGGCATGAACTGGCAAAACTCCACAACGAATATCAAAAAACCACCCTTTTTGTAACACACGACCAGGTCGAAGCAATGACGCTCGGACAACGGCTTTGCGTAATGAACCAAGGGCATATCATTCAAGTAGGAACTCCAACAGAAATTTATGATTTTCCCGAGCATCGCTTTGTGGCGGAATTTTTTGGATCCCCTCCAATCAATCTGTTTAAGGGCGAGATTCAAAGTGTTCAAAATAATTCCTTTTTTACCAACGGCTCAATTCAAATCCCTTTACCAAAGGATTCAGATCTTTCGGATAGAGAAATTGAATTGGGAATTCGCCCAGAAGATTGGACAGTTCATAATGAAGCACCTTCTCACTCCTTATCTGCAACACTCCAAAGAATTGAAAATTTAGGCGACACTCGTATTCTACACTTTTCAGCTCAGGAGAATGCTATAATAGCTAAATCAGAACTACGGGAATTTCGGGTGGGGAGACAGTATTTCCTGACCCCCCATTGGAACCGAGTTCATTGGTTTGACCTTCAAACAGAAAAGCGAGTCCTACGATAACGAGAGGTGGACCAGAGCAGTTTTCATTTTTCGAAAACAAACGGCAAAAAGAATCACCACTGGAAATAGGGATATGGTAGCGGCCGCCATCCCTACTGACTCCGGTATTCGATGACTGGAATCCCGGAGTTTTGATAATGCAATGGGCAAGGTGGTATTTTCATCATCCAAAAGCAACAACGGTAAAAGGTGTTCCTGCCAACTTAGGATAAAATGAAGCAGCCCATAAGTAATTAAAGAAGGTGCGACTAAAGGAAGTATCAGAAAAAATGTACGGGGAATAGAGAATCCTTCCACTTTTGCCAATTCCAGTAATTCGTTGGGAATCTTTCGAAATACCTGTGTAAAAAAAACAATCCCCAACCCACTGGCAATACCAGGAAAAATTAATGACCAACTTGTTCCCTGCAATCCAAGCCATAACATCCAATCAAACAATGGGACTGCCATAGCTTGTTTGGGAATCAAAATTACGAGAATTGCCACGCCAAATAAAAAGGATTTTCCACGAAAAGAATACTTGGCAAATACAAATGCCGCTGCTGCAGTAATCAAGGTGGCAAAAAGTGCCTGTAAACCAGAGATAAAAAGGGAATTGGAAAAAAAGGAATAAAAAGGAAGGTACTGCTCAGAAAATAAACTTTGGTAGGAATCTATCTCAAAATTTTCCGGAAAAAGTAAAGTGGGTTGGTAAATTTCGCGATTCGTCTTAAAAGACGACAGGAACATCCACAGGAAGGGATACAGACAGATAATGACCGATCCCGTCAAAATACAAAAAGAGATTAACTTTCTCATCGGAGAACCCACCTCCTCCGCCCCTGTAAAATTATAAATAAAAGCAACGCCGTAACAGGAACCACCAACAGACTCATCGCAGCCGCTCCCGGAAAATCAAATCGTCCCGAACCTCCTGGGAAAGCAACTTGGTACACATAGGTGACCAATAATAAACCGGAGTCTAATATTCCTCCCGAACCACCCAGTAGGTTATAGGCACCGGAAAACGAAGCAAAACCATCCACCACCAAGAATACCATTGCGAACAAAGCCAGATGCCAAAGATTTGGGATTAAGATTTTTCGAACCAATAACCATTTCCCTGCACCCTCAATTTTGGCCACCTCCCATTGCCAATTTGGAATTGCCTGTAATCCACAAAGAAAAAATAGGGTTACCATTCCCGTCCACCGCCAAACTGCCTGAATAATCAGCGAGGGCATAATAAAAGACGGATCCATCATCCAATTCACCGGTTCAAAACCGAGGGGAACTACAAGGTATTGATTCAATGCACCAGTTCGGCCATGAAAGAAGAGATAAAACAAAGTGGACAGGACACCGGGAAGTGCCAAACCGGGTATCATTAAACAAAAAACGAGCAGGCCCCGTAAAAATCCACTTAATTGAAACAGGCAGACAGACAGTATGAATGAAAGTGGAATGAGTAACAAAATCGAACCCAATACATAAATTAAAGTATTTCTTAAGGCTTTATAAAATTTTGCATCTTCGAGTACATTACTAAAATTTTGCAATCCAATATATTTTATATTGTCTCCCTGAATCACCTCAGAATTCTCTGGCAAATTCCAGGATAAGGAAAATGGGGGAGGCTTGGTACCTGTTGAGTCAATTATCTCCCGGTGGGGGGCTGTAAAAGTAGGACTTTGTAATGATAGATCGATCCCTAAAATCAGCGGAACCAACCAAAACAAAACCCAAAGTCCAAAAAAAGGAACAAGAAGCCAAAAAAGAGAGCCTTTTTCGTATTGAGACAGAACCAAAATCAGGAGAAAAAATTATCGATCGCGACCGCTATTTTTCATCGCATCTCTATACTGCTTGATCGCGTCTTTGGGGGACAACGCACCAAACATTACCGAACCGAAATAATTCTCCTGCATGAGGAAAATAGCCTGGGGCCGTCTTGGATCGACGACTACCGGTGGGATCTCCTTTGCGAGTTGGATCAATAACTCGCCAATGGACTGTTCAAAATATTCGTGTTTCGCCAACAGTCTTTCATCTTTCCATGAGGGCTGGTATGCCGGAAAGCTGTTTCCCTGTAAAAAACGCTCCGCATTGGCCTCCTTATTCTTCATCACAAACTCAATAAAGTCCCAAGACTCCTCCCTCTTTTTACTTCCCTTGCAAATCATGAGCCCCTGACCGGCAAAAGTGGCAGTTCGGGGCCCAAGTTCACCTTTCTCATTTCGCCAAGTGGGAAGTGGCATCATTCCCCATAATCCCTTCATCCCTGGCGCAAACTGTTGAAAAAGGTCAAGACCATACCAATCGGCTCCGGGCACGCAAAGCACTTCGCCAGTTTCCAAATCTCCGCTAAAGAAAACCGGATCGAAAATGGACCCTCTGTCTGGCATTACAGTAATTTGAGCTGCTGACATTTCGGCAAACTCCTCCAGCACTTCAAGTGCTTTCTCTTCATCTGGTAAAAAATTTCCTTTTTTATCAAATAAATCAGTCCCTTTTTGCCGGAGAAATACATCAAATAGTGTACCATCCAATGCCATAAATCGCTGGCCTTGGTCCTCCTGTAATTGTGCTCCCACTTCTGCCACATCGTCCCAAGTTTTTAAATCACTTGGCTTGATATCGAATTCTTCAAACAAATCCTTTCGATAATATAGCACCATCGCGCTAAGAGACTGGGGAACCCCCATCACCTTTCCTTTGTAAGTAAAAACCTCCAACCTCCTTGGATGTAAATCTTTGCTTAAACCGGATTTCTTCACTTTTTTTGTTAGGTCAACAAAAGGCGAATCTTCGTTCAAAAATACGCCAAAAAAAGTTTCATCCAACTGGACCATGTCGGGAATTCCCTGCCCCGACCGAATGGCAACTCCCAATTTATCAGGCATCTCGCGAAAACCGTATGCTTTCACGTTGATTTTGACATCATTTTGGGTCGCTTTCGAATACAACTCACCCATCTGTTCATAATAGACCTGGTCCTGGAAAGAACTGATCCAAATAACCAACTCTTTAGCACTGAGTGGACTCAAAACTGAAAGTACTGCGATTACAAATAAATAGAAATATGACTTTTTGGATTTCATTAGATGGTGTAATTATGCTCGAACCCCTAATCTTCGCAAGCTCGTACAGAAAATTAGTTTAAATTTTATTTATGAATATAAAATCTTTTTTTTGTATTTTTATCTTGTTTTGTGCAAATGGTATATCGAAAGTAAATATTTTATTTAACTCAAAACATTAAAATTATGAAAACAAGAAGGAGTATGGCCATTTTTGTACTCAAACAATTCATCCAACTGGATTTATTTCATGAAAAATATCAACGGTCAGGCTATCTTTTATGATTACCG